>CAZQCI010000006.1:0-39892 GCA_964592255.1 uncultured Nitrospiraceae bacterium
AATTGTTTTAAGGACTGCTCAGACAGTTCGAGCTCTTTCAAAAAACCAAAACATACCATTACTCAATTTTGTATTTTATTGATTTGAGGCCGGATAAACAGTAAGGAGGAGAACCTAAAAATGAAGAAAAGTCTTCCATCCAAACTCTCTCACTTAAAAGTATTGGAGGCCGAAAGCATCCATATCATTCGTGAGGTTGCCGCTGAATTTGAAAACCCTGTCATGCTTTATTCCATTGGCAAGGATTCCTCCGTTATGGTGCGTCTGGCGCAAAAAGCATTTTACCCGGCACCTTTGCCTTTTCCATTGATGCATATCAACACAACTTGGAAATTTAAGGAGATGATTCAATTCCGCGATCAGTTTTGCAAAGCAAACAGTCTGCGGCTGATTGAGCATATTAACCAGGATGCCATTAAAGAAGGGATCAATCCTTTCACACATGGAAGCCAAAAATATACAACGGCCCTTAAGACACAGGGATTAATCCAGGCGCTGGACAAATATGGTTTTGATGCCGCTTTTGGTGGAGCCCGACGTGACGAGGAAAAATCGCGTGCCAAGGAGCGGGTTTATTCCTTTCGTGACAAAAATCATCAATGGGATCCTAAAAATCAGCGGCCGGAATTGTGGAATCTCTACAACAGTAAAATTAACAAAGGTGAAAGCATTCGTGTGTTCCCTCTGTCTAACTGGACGGAATTGGATATTTGGCTCTATATCGAGTTGGAAAAAATTCCCATCGTGCCTCTTTATTATGCCAAGAAACGTCCTGTAGTAGAACGTGGCGGGACACTCATCATGGTTGATGACGATAGGCTTCCTCTTAAAAAAGGTGAAAAACCACAGATGAAGACAGTGCGGTTCCGAACGCTTGGCTGCTATCCGCTTACGGGTGCCATTGAATCGAATGCCAAAACACTTAAAGATATTATTCAAGAAATGTTACTGACAAAATATTCCGAACGACAAGGTCGGTTGATCGACAGTGACGAGGATGCCTCGATGGAGAAGAAAAAACGGGAGGGGTATTTTTAATGGTCATCCCCGCGAAGCCCCATAGGGGCGAAGGCGGGGATCCAGGTCCCCAGGGCATGGTGAACTTGAATCATGGATCCCCGCCTACGCGGGGATGACAGAAAATATAACAATGCAAGAATCCCAATTAATCAAAAAGGATATCGCCAAATATCTCCGCCTGCACCAAGAGAAAGAATTGCTGCGCTTTACTACGGCGGGATCCGTGGACGACGGAAAATCCACACTCATCGGGCGACTTTTGTTCGACACTAACGCCGTTTACGAAGATCAACTGGACTCTGCCCGCAAAGCAACCAAGATGGAAGTGGGGGAAGATATTGATCTCTCTCTTTTAACTGATGGTTTGAAAGCGGAACGCGAGCAGGGCATTACCATTGATGTTGCTTATCGTTATTTTACCACTGCTAAGCGCAAGTTCATCATCGCAGATACGCCAGGGCATGTTCAATACACCCGCAACATGGCAACGGGCGCTTCCACGGCGGATGTGGCCATCATTCTAATTGATGCTCGTTTAGGAGTGCAGCCTCAATCAAAACGCCATGCGATGATCGCTTCTCTTTTAGGTATTCCAAAATTATTGGTGGCTGTTAACAAGATGGATTTAAAAAATTACAGCCAAAAAGTTTTTGAAGAAATTAAAACTGATTTTCAAAAAATTGTTTCAACCATGACTTTTAAAGAAGTGGCTTTTTTTCCGGTGAGCGCCCTCAAGGGTGATAACGTTGCTGAAAAAAGTAAGAACATGCCTTGGTTTAAAAAAGGAACCGTTCTTAATTTTTTAGAAACAACACCTCTGATCCGGCATACGTCTCAAAGAGATTTGTTTTTTCCAGTTCAGTATGTTCTTCGGCCGGATCTTAATTTTAGGGGTTATGCGGGGCAAATTGCCAGTGGTTCTGTTAACGTTGGTGATGAAGTGATGGTGCTGCCCGCCGGAAAAGTAAGCCGGGTTAAATCCATTGTCACTTACGATGGAAAAATAAAATCAGCCAGCGAGCCACAATCGGTTGTGCTCACTCTCACCGATGAAGTCGACATCAGCCGTGGGGATGTGCTGGTGCATAAGAACAATCATTTTAGAGTTAGCCGCCAATTAAAAGCTGATGTCGTATGGATGAACGAAACACCACTTAAACTCAAGCATCCTTACTGGATTAAACAAGCTTCAAGTTTAGTGACGGGTTCTTTTACAAGTGTGGATCAAGGTCTTGACATCAATACGTTAGAAACCATTTCCGTCACCACCCTCAATCTTAACGACATTGGCGAAGTCACTCTTAATTTGAGTCGTCCGTTGGTATTTGAGAATTATGAAAAAAATCGGCAGGCGGGTGCTTTCATCATCATCGACCGTCTTACCAATGCTACAATGGGTGCGGGGATGGTCTCCAGTGTTTTGGACAATACTATTTTGGATGAAAACGCAACAATGCCGATGGATCAGTTTCTTACTTCATTAATCGACGAGAGATCGAGTGAGTCTGAAAAAGCCGACAAAATTATTTCTTATCTGCAACAAAGAAAATTTTTGTAAGTTTTACTGCGGATTCAAAATATTCTTAAAAAGTAAATCTAGGTTTGTATCTTCAAAAGGAATGGGAAGTCCTAAAGTCTGTTTATCACTCACCGTATTCCATGTGTCATTTATTTTAGAAAAAACAAATTCTGTCCATAAAATCTGTCCGTTGGCTAGCGTTGGCAAGGCAAGCATAATGCGTTCAGGATCTTCAGGATGTTTGTAACGAATGAGTAAGGCTTGTTTTGAATTATCGGCATCTAAAGAGACTAGTTGAATTTCTTGCAATTCTCTCCCAGGAGCGGGAATGGGCAGCATGGCTTGTTGTGGACTTTGGCCTTTAAGGGTTACGGTTACTTGACCCTGATTTATTTCAAAATTTTTAATGGGTACTAGAGGGTTAATTGTTACGTTTTCTGTGCGATTACCCAGTATACTTCCAAAAACAGTGGTATTGTAAGGAGTGGGGTTAGTTGTATTTAGTTGGGTTATTAAATTGGTCAATTCTTCAAAATTACCAATAAAAGGAAAGGCTGTTGATAAGGAAGAAACCCCTTCATTTTTTAGTTTTCCATCCGGAATATTTTTTCCCGCATCGCCCAAATTAATTTTTTCTGTAGGTGTTTTAAAAAGACATGATCCATGTTTATTTTTAAAAGAATATCCCGGATGAAAAGCGGCTAGTTCATCATACGCTTTAGCCAAAGCCTCACGTAAAGTTTCTTTATTACCTGATTGTGAAGAGTCTAAATCGTTAAAGGTATAAGGATCATTAGCCGTTGGATCGGTTTGAATCATCTGAGCTAATTCTTGATTGTTGGTATGCTGAAGAAGTAATTTATTAAGCTTATTTTCTGCCATAAAAGCCCCCTACTTATGTTTATCGGCAAAGAATTTAAAAAGTTGTTAAGAATCCATTTCGGTAGAGTCTTTAGGTTCTTCAACATGGAGACCACATTCTTTGGAATTGGGATCCAGGGCGTTAAACCACCGCCAGCGGCCGGCGCGCCTTGGTTCTGTTGGGGAAATAGGTGTGGTGCACAGAATGCAACCCAGCGATTCGTAGGTCCAGCCGTTTTCGTTCCAGTTAAGTAAAGGGTGCATGGGCACTTTGTTTTTCTTGATGTAGTTGCGTAATTGTTCTTCTGTCCATTTGAGAAGCGGGGAGACTTTTAAAATCGGGTGATGATCTTCCGGATGATGAATGATTTGAAATTGGGGTGTTTTGGCTCTTCGGGCCGATTGATCGCTGCGTAGTCCGGTAAGCCAAACATCCACGGTTTTGAGAATTTTATTATTGGGGCGCACTTTTCGTATATTGCAGCACAGTTCCTGTTTTTCTTTGCTGTCGAAAAAAAGATATTCGCCGTTTTCGGAAATCATTTTCTTCAAATCCTCACCATCCGGCTGAGTGCGTTCAATTTGGATTTTATATTTTTTTTCTATTTCATCGAAGAGTTTATAACTTTCCGGAAAAAGACGGAGCGTATCCAGAGTGAATACACGCGGGTTAACTTTAGCATTGTGTGCTAAGTCGATCATGACCACACCTGTTAATTGGCCGCTAGTGCCGATGGCCGCCCGCTTGCCGAAACGTGAAAAAATTTCGCCGATCAATTGACCCGCATCGGTGATTTTTTCAAGGTCGTGGATTAGCTCGTTATTGATGATAGTTTGCAATACTTTATTTATATAACTCCTCCTACCCTCCCCTTATTTTAAGGGGAGGACTATTTATTTTCCCCCTCTTAATTATAAGAGGGGGTTGGGGGGAGTTATACAATCAAATAATTTTCTTTTCTTTTAAAAATGCAATGATCTTATCAACACTATCTTTCAATCTTTCCTTTCCCGTCTGGAGAATCAATTCCGGGTTAAGAGGGGCTTCGTAAGGAGAAGAAAGTCCAGTAAAGTCGGGAATTTTTCCGTCACGTGCTTTTTTATACAATCCTTTTGGATCCCGACTTTCACATTCTTCCAACGTGGCGGCACAGTAAATTTCTATAAACCCGCGTTGAGGGATTAAGTTTCTTACAAAATCTCTGTCTGTACGAAAAGGAGAGATGAAGGCTGTGAGCACAATAACATTAGATTCAAAAAATAGTTTGGATACTTCACCAATTCTGCGGATGTTTTCTTTTCGATCTTCTGGGGAAAAACCCAAATTATTATTTAAGCCGTGACGGATATTATCACCATCTAATACTGTGGCGAATTTTTTTTGTTTCAAAAGAATCTTTTCAACTTCGTAAGAAATTGTGGATTTACCCGAACCGGATAACCCTGTAAACCAAAGTACAGCACCTTTTTGACCCAGCAATTGTTCACGTTGAGCGGCATCGATATGAGCCGTTTGCCGCACAATGTTTTGGCTTTTGGGTTGTTTTTCAGTCATTATAGACTTTCATTTCACACGATACGCTTTGGCTTATTTGCTGAATATCAGAGTTACCGAATAATTTTTTCAAAAAATTTCTTTTTTCAGTAACCACAACTAAAAGATCCACATCAGGGTCTGCGGCCATTTTTTTACAAACATCGGCATAACTTCCGGCTTCTTGGCGTGTTTCAAAAGGCGCTTGAAAAGTGCGGCATTGTTTTTCAACCTCGTCGATGATTTTAGAATCCGCATCTTGGCCATTTTCTTTCACAAAAACAAAACGGAGTGTTTTATTGCCTTCCTTGCATTTGTGAAGCGCCCAATGAAAACCTTCAGTTGATTGACGAGCCGGGGTAATGATGTAGAGGATGAATTTCAAATTCCCCCCGCAATGGCCGGAACAATACTGATTTCGTCCCCGTCTTTTACTGCAGTTTTTTCTCCCTGTAAAAAACGGATATCTTCGTCATTGACATAAAAATTGATAAAGCGGCGCAGTTGACCGCCTTCATCATAAAGACGCGATTTTAGCCCTGCAAATTGAGAGTCTAAGGAGCTTAAAACTTCACCGACAGTGGTGCCTTTACCTTCAACTTCGCCCAGATTTTGGGTTAGTTTTTGAAGAGGAGTTGGAATGCGCACTTTAATGGCCATAAATAAAAAGTAATTAGACACCGATCCTTGTCACTAGCTTAAAACTAGGGACCATAAATCAGGGACTAATAACTGTATTAAAGAATTTTTCTTTCTGCAAAATCGCTCGTTTGGTTGTCCCAATAAAATTCGGAAGAGTTTTTTACTTCACCTCCGTATACCGAGACAACGATATAAGATAAATCTGGAAATAAGGGTTCACCCCAAGGGGCGGCCATACCTTTATCTTCCGCTGAAAAATAAACACCATGTTCTGGATGCGAGTGAAAAATGCACAAAATCTTTTGATTATTTTTAAGGGCCTCTTTCTCAATTCGCTCCATATCTTTGGGATCAATTGTGTAGGCTGTTTTAGCATCGCGCGGATAGCGCTGAGGATCTTTCGCATGCACATCATTCTGGATGTTGTTAACCGCAATCACATTACTGGCGATACGTTTTCCATTAACTAAAGAACCGATGACAAAGCCACACCCTTCGTGAGGGTAACACTTCTCAGATTCTCTATAAATGTCCTCTAATAATTGTTGTCGAATTTCTAACATATTAACTTTGATAAGTTGTCATTGCGAGGCAAGTGGCAACGAAGCAATCCAGCTGGATTACCGTGGCCCTGTGGACCTCGCGATGATGGCTACTACCATTTCATTCCTTCAAAATACCGGTCGCCGTGATCGGGAAAAATGGTGACGATAACGCCCGACTTTATTTTTTGTGCTAACCGGATACAAGCTAAAAGAGCACCTCCTGACGAGTAGCCAACTAAAAGTCCTTCTTCTTTTCCCAAACGTTCCACTAAATCGTAACTGGGTTCGGTTTCTATGCCCATGACCTCGTCCAATTCTGCTTCTTTATAAATTCCTGGAACGATGGAGGTGGGCATGTGTTTTAATCCTTCTAGTCCATGCAAAGAATCGGCGGGCTGGGCTCCGACACAATAAATTTTTTTATTAAAATCTTTAAGCCGCCGTGTAATACCCATAGCCGTTCCACTGGTGCCCATGGTGGCTACAAAGTGAGTGACTTTTTTGTCTGTCTGCTCCCAAATCTCAACGCCTGTTGTGTCGTAATGCGCTTGAGGATTCATGGTGTTATTATATTGGTCCGGCATAAAATATTTTCCAGGATTTTCCGAAAACAATTTTCTGGAAAGGCGGATGGCGCCATCGGAGCCTTCCATTTCGCTGCTGAAGGTGATGGAGGCACCAAAAGCTTTGGCCATTTCCTTGCGTTGATAAGACACATTTCCTGGCATAACCAGTTCCACTTGATATCCTAACGCAGCCCCGACCATGGCGTAGGCTACCCCTGTGTTTCCAGATGTGGGGTCCATGATGATTTTATCTTTGGTTAGTTTTCCCGATTTAATTCCTTCCATCACCATTCGGTAGGCGGCACGGTCTTTGACCGATCCGCCGGGATTGAAATATTCCAATTTAGCGTAAATGGAAACGGAATCGGGAATTAACCCTTTTACTGTTTCTCGAATACGGACTAAAGGAGTATTGCCGATGCGCTCTAATATGGACGACAGAATCATTCTTACCCTTCGATCACATTCATCTCGATGGGTTCCACCGTCAACCCACGCGACTGGAAGAATTTCATGGCCTCAGTGACTTTGTCATCTGGCCCTTCTAATTCTACAGCCATCAAACCGACTTGTTCATTAACCGAAGCGGAGCGAATATTGAAGCGGACTTTGTATTTGTCATACATGTCGCAAATGATGGCTTCCTTCACTTGCTGAGTGGGGAAAGTTAAATAAACTTTGCGTCGTACGTTTTTAGACATATTTTTGCTCATCCTTCGACAGGCTCAGGATGTCCTGATGGGGACATGGTGAGCTTGTCGAACCATGATACTTAATTCGTTTTTATTTTTTCCACCAACTCTTCAAATTCCGCAAGAGTCGGTTTGATAATAGGCGGTTTACCTAATTTGTCCACCACAGCTTCCTGTGTTTTTAAGCCGTTACCGGTGATACACAGCACAATGGATTCGTCTTTAGGAATACGTCCCGATTCAATCAGTTTTTTTGCAACCCCCATGGTAACCCCACCGGCTGTTTCGGCAAAAATCCCTTCACTTTCAGCTAAAAGTCTAATGCCTTCAATGACTTCGTCATCACTGACATCTTCGCACCAACCGCCGCTTTGAAGGGCGGCTTTAGCAGCATAGAAGCCATCTGCCGGGTTACCGATGGCTAGTGATTTAGCAATTGTATTTGGTTTGACGGGTTTAAAAATTTCCCAACCATTTTTAACAGCGGTGGAAATGGGGGAACAGCCTGTGGCTTGTGCTCCATAGATTTTGGCATCATTTTTTTCAATCAAGTTCAGTTTGTGAAATTCGTGAAATGATTTGTCGATTTTGGTTAAAAGTGATCCGCTGGCCATGGGCACAACAACATGTTGTGGGGTGCGCCAGCCTAGTTGTTCCATAATTTCATAACCCATCGATTTGGAGCCTTCGGCATAATAAGGGCGCATATTGATGTTGACGAAAGCCCATTTATATTTGCCGGCAATTTCACTGCAGAGGCGGTTGACTTCATCATAAGTTCCATGAATGCCGACCAAATGTGTTCCATAAATCATTGTTCCTAAAACTTTGGTGGCTTCCAGATCATACGGAATAAAAACAAAGCTTTCAAAGTCACCAGCCGCAGCATTGGCCGCAACGGAATTAGCCAAATTTCCAGTAGAGGCGCAGGATACCACTTTAAAACCAAATTCGCGTGCTTTGGAAAGGGCCACTGAAACAACCCGATCTTTAAAAGAAAGAGTTGGGTAGTTAACAGCATCATTTTTAATGTAGAGTTCTTTTACTCCCAAAGCTTTGGCTAGGCGGTTGGCGCGACGTAAGGGGGTGAATCCCGTTTGGCGCCCTACTGTGGGATCATTATCAATCGGTAGTAATTCCTTATAGCGCCACATGTTGGGTCCACGAGAGAGAATTTTTTCGCGATTTAAATCTTTTTTGATTAAATCATAATCGTAAACCACTTCCAAAGGGCCAAAACAAAATTCACAAACATGTGTTGGTTCTTTGGGGTATTCATGGCCGCATTCACGGCATTTTAAGGCTTTGGCGTACATAGGTTGATTTGTTTGTACTTCGTTCGATGGCCCTCTCGTTTTTTAGGAGAGAACCATGGCACGATGGTACGATTAATTTTTAAAAAATTCCTCCAAACTAAAATATCTTTGCCCGGCGTCACACAAAAACGTGAGAACTTTTTTTCCAGGACCTAATTTTTGAGCCACCTGCAAAGAGGCATGGATGTTGGCTCCGCTGGAAATACCAACCAAAAGACCTTCCTCGCGTGACAGTCTACGAGTAGCGGCATAGGCTTCCGCATCGGTAACGGTAACTACTTCGTCAATCAAACTCCGATTCAGGTTTTTAGGAATAAACCCATGGCCTAATTGCTGAATTCGATGCCTGCCCGGTTTTCCTCCTGATAAGACGGACGATGCCCGTGGCTCTACGGCTACAATTTTCATCTTTGGGTTTTTTCCCTTTAACACTTCACCCACGCCGGTCAAACTACCTCCGGTTCCAACACCTAGAACTAAGGCATCCACACCCTCTGGAAAATCTTCCAAAATTTCCACCGCTGTTGTTTTACGGTGGGCTTCAGGATTAGCGGTGTTGTCAAATTGATGTGGAGCAAAACAATTTTTGTTTTTTGCCACATATTCTTCGGCTCGTTTAATGGCCCCTTCTAGTCCTTCGGTACTGGGTGTTTTGTGGAGAGTGGCCCCAAAACCATAAAACATTTTCCGTCGCTCTAAACTCATGTCTTCAGGCATGAAGATGACTAATTTTAACTTTTTAACAGCGCACACCATGGCCAATGCGACGCCTGTATTGCCAGCGGTAGCATCGACGATTTCCGTATCTTTTTTAATTTTGCCTTCCGTCAGTCCTTTTTCAATCATCGCCAGTGCAATGCGGTCTTTGATAGAAAGGCTAGGGTTTCCGGCCTCATATTTGCCGAAAATGTCCGCATTTTTTCCTTCCGCGATTTTTTTTAAGCGGATAATCGGGGTTCTTCCGATCGTATTAAGAATAGAGTCGGCAATTTTCATGAGTAAGAAAGCAAACAAAAAAGACAAAAAAAAACCTCTTCTTGTAAGAAGAGGGATAATTAAACTCTTCTTATCTTTCCCAAACGGGACGGAATTAGCACCTTAATAAGATCTTTTATAAAGGTTGCTGTGGCTTCAACGGGCCTATCCCTCAGCCACTCTGGATAAGATGTGGCAAGCTAACAAACGCTCCTTGACTCTGTCAAGTGGAATGCCGTAATTAAAGGGCATGTCTCAATACGAAACCGTCATTGGTCTTGAGGTGCATGCTCAGCTTCGGACTCAATCTAAAATCTTTTGTTCTTGTTCTACAGCTTTTGGATCTCCTCCTAATCAAAACACATGTCCTGTTTGTTTAGGGCTTCCGGGGGTTTTGCCTGTTTTGAATAAAAAAGTAGCTCATTTTGCCATTGCGGCGGGGCTTGCTTTAAACTGTGATATTCAGAAAAAATCCATTTGGGCGCGAAAAAATTATTTTTATCCCGATCTTCCTAAGGGCTATCAAATTTCCCAATATGAAGAGCCTATTTGTCTCAAAGGACATTTGGATATTGTTGTTAGTGGAAACAAAAAACGTGTGGGGATTACTCGTATTCACATGGAAGAAGATGCTGGAAAATTATTGCACGATCACGGCGACCCTTCATCGTCACACGTCGACTTAAACCGCGCGGGAACCCCGCTCATCGAAATTGTCAGCGAACCCGATATGCGTTCGGCCGTGGAAGCCGGAGAATATTTGCGACAGCTTCGTTCTATACTGCGCTATTGTGGTGTGTGTGACGGTAATATGGAAGAAGGCAGCTTGCGCTGTGACGCGAATGTATCGATACGTCCCTTAGGCCAAAAGGAATTCGGCACAAAAGTGGAATTAAAAAACATCAATTCGTTTAAATATGTAGAAAAAGCGATTGAGTATGAAGTGGAACGTCAAAAAGCGTGTCTTCTTTCTGGTGAAAAAATTGTTCAAGAAACCCGTCTTTTTGATTCCGCTAAAGGAACGACGGAATCGATGCGTTCTAAAGAACAGGCGCATGATTATCGTTATTTTCCCGACCCCGATTTGGTACCCCTTGTTCTTGATGATGTTTGGATTGAGACTGTCCGCAAGGAATTACCCGAATTGCCTTTGGCGCGCTCGGCCCGTTTTATCACAGAGTATCAAATTCCGGAATATGATGCGGATGTGCTAACTGTAGAAAAAGCGCTGGCTGATTATTTTGAAGCGAGCGTCGCTCTTTGCAAACAGCCGAAGAAAGTATCCAATTGGATTATGACGGAACTTCTCCGCGAACTTAAAAATTCCGGAAAAGATATCGAAGATTCACCCATTACACCATCTCAATTAGCCAAGCTGGTAGAACTTGTAGAAAACAACACCATTAGTGGCAAAATCGGTAAAACTGTTTTTGAAGAAATGTTTGCTACTGGTAAAAATCCTGAAGCTATCATCGAGGAAAAAGGTTTTGTTCAAGTTTCCGACACCGGTGCTATCGAATCCATCATCGACAAAGTGATGGCAGCCAATCCTCATCAACTGGCTCAATATAAATCCGGCAAAGATAAACTTTTCGGATTTTTTGTAGGCCAAGTGATGAAAGAAATGAAAGGCCAAGGAAACCCCGCCGTTATTAATGATTTGCTCAAAAAGAAATTGTCCGTTTAAACTTTGAGAAGTTGATAAGGCTCCAGCCCAAAAGCTTTGGCGAGTTTGAAAAGGTTGGAAAGAGTGATATTTTTGGTGTCTCCGGCTTCAATTCTTTGGAATTGCCGCAAATTCAATTCAAAATCCTGCATCTGTTCCTGAGTTAGCCCTTGGGTGGCCCTTAGTTCGGCTATTTTAAGGTGGATTTTACGGGAAAATTTTTCAAACTCTTCAAAATAATTACTTTGGCGGTGAATACCTCTTTTCTGGATGGATTTGAACTTTTTCTTAGGCATACGACATTCATGTCATTTTTTAATTTTTCATGAAACGACATATATATCATAATATCTCCATGACACTACAACCACATAAAAAATTGGCTTTAAGCAATGCTGAAAATATGAAAGCCTTCTTGTGCCGTTGATGCAAAAAATGGTTTGTAAAAGAAGAGGTTGTTGAAATAAGTGGATTTTTTTATTGTTTAACATGTAAGAGTCTTACAGACAGGGATCATGATTTCTTTTAAAACAATCGAATGGAAAAATAACACCGTTGTCATGCTCGACCAACGGGCTTTGCCGTCTCAGGAAGTTTATCTTACTTTTCGCACGGCTGAAGAAGTAGGGGAGGCTATTAAATCCATGGTTATTCGTGGGGCTCCGGCTATTGGGGTTGCGGGAGCCATGGGTTTGGCTCTGGGAGCTTTGGAGATTGAAACCACAGACTCTGCTGACTTTGTTCGTCAGTTGGAAATTAAAGCCGATATGCTTTTGAAAACACGGCCTACAGCTGTGAATCTTCAATGGGGTTTGGAAAGAATGAAGAAGGTTGTGAGTAACTCCCCCCAACCCCCTCTTACTTTAAAAGGGGGAGTTAACTTCTTACAAACTCTTCTTGTTGCCGAAGCGCAAAAAATTCTAGAAGAAGATATTACCATCAACCAAAAAATGGGGGCTTACGGAGCCTCCCTGATTCAATCGGGGGATCATGTTCTTACGCATTGCAATGCCGGGGCTTTAGCCACTGCTGGATTTGGTACAGCTTTGGGCGTTTTGTATGCCGCTTGGGAGCAAGGAAAAAAATTCGACGTGTATGCCGACGAAACTCGTCCTTTTTTGCAAGGGGCTCGTCTCACAGCCTGGGAGTTGCATAAAAATAATATTCCTACCACCCTGATCACCGACAATATGGCGGGCTGGATGATGAAAAAAGGATTGATTACAAAAGTCATCGTCGGTGCCGACCGCATTGCGGCTAATGGAGATACAGCCAATAAGATTGGAACTTATTCTGTTGCGATTCTAGCGCATCATCACAAAATTCCTTTTTATGTGGCAGCCCCTTTATCCACCATCGATCTTAAAACCAAAACAGGGGATGGTATTGTTATTGAAGAAAGAGATACCCGGGAAGTCACTCACCTTATGGGGACACCCGCTGCCGGTAATCTCATTGCGCCGGAAGGCATTCGGGTTCGCAATCCCGCTTTTGATGTAACCCCCGCCGATCTCATCACCGCCATCATTACGGAAAAGGGAATAGTCGAAAAACCGTTTTTTCAAAATATCCAAGCTCTGTTTTGATTTCAGAGGGTCAGTTTAACAAGGGTGAAGTAACGTAGTTATACCGGATCCATTACTTCTGTGTGTTGACGCCCGGCGCTTGTAATGATAGGGAAATTTTATGGGAAAAGTAACAAAAGTTGAAAAAATTTGGTTAGACGGAAAATTAGTTCCTTGGGATTCTGCCCAGGTTCATGTGCTGACGTACGCTCTTCATTATGGCCTGGGAGTATTTGAAGGGATTCGATGTTATGAATGTGCTGATGGAACAAGTGCCATCTTTCGTTTGAAAGAGCATATCGATCGGCTGTTTGATTCTGCTAAAATCAACATGATGGAAATTCCGTTTACGCGGGAAGAATTAATGCAAGCTTGTAAAGATGTTGTTAAAAAGAACGGTCTTAAATCCGCTTATATTCGTCCTTTAGTTTTTGTCGGTGATGGGGAAATGGGATTAGTTGCTTTTAATAACCCCGTTCGCGTGATGATTGCGGCTTGGTCGTGGGGAAGTTATTTGGGCGATGAAGGAGTTAAAAATGGCATCCGTGCTAAAATTTCCAGTTATTCGCGTTACAATGTAAACGGCAATATGACGCGGGCTAAAACGTGCGGCAGCTACATTAATTCCATTCTAGCCAAGCGCGAAGCTCTGGACGCTGGTTATGAAGAAGCTCTTTTGCTGGATGCTGAAGGTTATCTTGCCGAGGCTACCGGGGAAAATATTTTTGTTGTTCGGGATGGTGTAGTTCGTACACCGGGCTCGGGCTCTTCCATTCTTTTGGGTATTACCCGT
Source organism: uncultured Nitrospiraceae bacterium (assembly GCA_964592255.1). GTDB lineage: Bacteria > UBA10199 > UBA10199 > UBA10199 > SBBF01 > CAZQCI01. The sequence continues at coordinate 13,695 of CAZQCI010000006.1, forward strand.
CATACGCTTATGACATTATTGCAAGAAGAAGGCATTGTCTGTCGGGAAGACCGTATTACACGTGATGAAGCTTATATTGCCGATGAAATTTTTCTCTGTGGTACGGCTGCGGAACTTACCCCCATTCGTGAACTTGATGGGCGAAAGATTGGCACAGGCAAGCCAGGACCCATCACTAAAAAACTACAGGAAATTTATTTTGGTCTCATTCGCGGCAAAAATCCTAAACACAAAGAATGGCTGGCAAGTGTTTAATTATAGGATGGTTCTTCGACAGGTTTAGGGCGTTCTGTAGTTAGACGTGGTGAGTTTGCTAGAGTGTGGCTTGTCGAATAGTTTTAATTTCTTAAGTTCTCCAAAAAAAGGAAATGTAGAACATTACACCGGCTTGAATGGCTGCGACCAAGTCGTCCCCCACAACGCCTGAACCTCCAGGAACTTTCTTTTGTACCCAATTGGCAGGAAATACTTTAAGCATATCGAAAATTCTAAAAAACACAAAACCAAGCACAAGTCCAAGCCACGAATAAGGTATAAAAAGATAAGTTACAAGTTGCCCGGCGACTTCGTCGATTACAATTTTTTGGCAATCTTTTTCTCCGAAAATTTTTTCTGCAAAATGTGCTATGAAAATGGCAAATAGCGTCAGGCTTAAGGTGAAAAAGTAGTACCAGGCATGCGGGAGCCCGATATAATGAAAGCTGTAATAAATCCAAACACCCCACAAACTTCCTATTGTGCCTGGCATGAGGGGCGAATAACCAACACCTAAACCTGTGGCGAATAATTTGATAAAAAACCTAATGACCGCTTTCAGCATGAATGATGTGGATAGCTCTTAAGAGAGGCTTAAGCAACAAAAACGTTGGCACTTGTTTGGGAAGGATAATAATCGCTATCGGATAAGTCGATGTCTTCGGGAATAATTTCTTCATCTTGGGCTAATTCAAAAGCCGCAGCGGCAATTTGTTCCGTTGTGGAATCGCGGCCTTCTTGTCCCATGCCACCTTCTCCTTGGCTGCCACGGTCGCTGACACCGTTTAAGGGCTTATCAAGGCTAGCTGCCACTTCACGAGAAGTTTTTGATTCGGAAACAAGATTTCCGTTATTGCCAGCCATGACTCCTGATGCAAAAGCTTGAGCCGGAAGAATGACAGGGTTAGCTGCCGAAGGAACTATATTTCCATTGTTTTGAGCTGTTGTGACAATTGAAGCGGAAACAGATTGTTCCGCAACTGAGTTTGGACCCGTGTTGTTAATATTTAAAACCGTTGAGTCAGAACCGGTATCAGTTTCATGAGACGAGTTATCTGTTAAAGCTGAAGCGTTTTCAGTGGAGGTGCCTTGAGCTTGTTGATGTTGGCCATCAGTACCATTTGTGGCTACTGAGGTCAGTTTGGCTTCTCCCTGAGCGCTAAGCGATGATGTTTGTCCTGTATTTGTTGAAGACTCAACGGAGCCTTCTAAATTTTGGTGAGCCCCACCTTGCACTAGCTCTGTTCCTGCATTGGCTACAAGGATTGAAGAATTTGAAGTTGTTTCTGAAGCCTTATCAGTTGTTAAAAAATTTCCTGACACATCGGATGAAGTAACTGTGGTGCCGGTGCTTGTTGTATTTGCTGTACTTCCCGATGTTGTGGCCAAAAGTGTGTTTGTTGTTGTTGCTGTGGCTGGCTCAGATGAAGATTGTTGAGTTACGGAAGTTGTTCTTGTGGTTGACGATGTTGAGCTTGTTGCGCCAACGGTTGTGCTGGCCATTAAATTGGCGACAGAGCCTGTATCCGTTATTTCCGTTTCTGTGGAGCCGGGTTCATATGAGTTGCTGTACCAAATGCTGGTTGGGAGGTTAAAGATAGAACTGGTACCGGTTAATTCTGTTGTTGGGGTGGATCCAGTAGATCCTTGTTGAGGAGCAACTTCAGTTGCAGCTACTTCGGGAGAAGGTGCGGGTGCTGCTGTTCGCGCATTTGTCGTTGTTGCAGTAGCTATAGCGGTTTTGGTTTCTTGAGCATTTGGAATAATTTCTGGAATTGCAGCTAAAGTCGTTTGTTGTGGATCTGCTGTAGTGGGTGCTAGGTATTGAGATAACGAGGCTACAAGTTGGTCCCCGGCTTCCTCTCCCATCACAGCTTTGGCCACCGTGGCAATATCTTCGGCATGCTCTGCTAAAACTTTTTTGGCGGCATCTTCTAATTCAGCCACGCCTTGTTGTGTGTCTTCTGGTAAAAGTTTTTTAGCCCCTTCGTAAAGGGCTGCTGCTGCTTGAGCCGTATCTTTATGGGCTTCGATGTTAGAATCAACAATGGCGGCAGCTAAATCTTGTGCGGCTTTTGTTGGGTCTTTCTTTATATCATCAAGAGAGTGTTTATCGTAGAATTTTACAATAGCGGCGGTTGTTGGAAATTCTTTTTCAAGAGCTTTCGTTGCTTCATCAACATACTGATTGGCTATGTTAGTGTACTCATCAGCCGTTTGAGATACTTCCTCCGAATTAGGCAAACCAATCTTGGGAGCATACTCATCGTAAGTGCTAACAAGACTGTCTTTAGCATCGTCGTAGAGGGAGCTGAGCCAACTTTTATTTTCCGTCGGTGAAGTCATAAAAAATAAACAAAACGCACACGTCCAATTGAATTATCGTCAGATTTGACAAAAAGTTGCCAGTAAATTCTTAAAAAAATGTATTTTTTACAGGATAAAAAGGAAATTTACTAACTATGCGATTACACTTAACTTTTAAAAAATTAATAGAAAAGAGTTAATAATAACCCTTTTCATATTATTTAGGGTCTGGGTAAATGTCCCCCACCGCTTGGAAAAGTACTCGGATCGAAAGTACCTGGTGTCCAGCCGCTACCGCCAAAACATTCTGGGTAACCATCACCGTTAAAATCCATAATTCCACAACCCAAACTAGCATTATCGGTGCTGTTCACTGTAATAACGCAGGTTTCTGAGCATTCTTTATCATCAGGAATATCATCACCGTCCGTATCGTAATAGCACCCATTCCATGAAGAGGTATCGGTATTACTTACAGCTAAAGTAGAATCTTCTGCTTGATCCGGACATTCATCGGTTCCATCCGAGATGGCAGTGCCATCAGGGTATGCATTGTCTGTGACCGTATCACCATCGCGGTCGGAATCGCAGGCGTCCCCACAGGCTTGGGATCCATCAAAAGTGGCAGAACTGCAATCGCCATCCGTATCTTTTTGATCCGAATCGCTGACTTCGGGGCAAACATCGGCTGATAAGGCAATGCCGTCACCATCGCTGTCGTCATCGCACGTGTCGCCGGTACCATCACTATCGGCATCTGCTTGGTCGTAATTATAATCTGTAGGGCAATTATCCGAACTATCTATAGTGCAATCACCATCGGTATCTGTTCCTGTAGCGCAATCGCATGTATCACCAATACCGTCACCATCACCATCGGCTTGATCGGAATTACTGGTGCCGATGCAATTATCACAAGACACTCCGGCAGCAGTATATTCCGCGTAGGTTAAGACATCATTTTCATCGGTATCATAAGAAAGGCAGGAAAGGTCAGCATGGCCATCATCATCGGAATCACATGTACTTAAAACAACGGTGTCGGTAGCATCGTTAGGGCCATGGTCGCAAGAGTCCATTAATCCATCACCATCGGTATCTGTTTTAACCGATTCGCCACATTCTAGTCCGGTGCAAGCAGCCGTATTGCCGCCAGATCCACCTCCACCACTACAGGCCAAAAGAGTTAAAATAAAAACCATGAATAAAGGACGTAAGAATCTCATACTTTCCAATGTAGCAAACTTAATGCCAAACCGTTTAAATTATAACTATTTGAATTTATTAAAAATTTATTTTCTATTTCAGAAAAAGGGAGGTTCTTTATCTCCATAAAAAGATCAAAATGAGAAAAAACTCCCCAGAATGGATTTGTAAAAAGAGATGGAGGTTGACGCCCTTTTTTTCAAGAAGTAAGAAAGGACAAACTTCAAGTAGCGAGTCCTTTTGATTATGATGTCCCTTATTTTAAACACAAAAGTTGGTTCTGTTCGTGTGGAATCGAGTGAAAAAGGAATTTCGCATATTTCTTTTACTCAAGAAAAAAAGTCTCGATCTTTGCCACATCCTTTTTTGAAAAAAGCGTCTATCTGGTTGGAATCTTTTTTTGAAGGTGATCCATCGCCTTTTCCTTGGGATCTTTTAGATCTCTCTCAGGCTACCGATTTTGAGCGTCGGGTATGGAAGACGTTATGGAAAATTCCTTTTGGTGAAACTCGCAGTTATAAAGATATTGCCCGCTCTATTAATTGTCCTCGTGGTTTTCGTGCTGTAGGAAATGCCAATGGCAGAAATCCAGTTCCTATTATCATTCCTTGTCATCGCGTGATTGCCCATGACGGAAGTTTGGGTGGTTATTCTTGCGGATTAAATTTTAAGAAAAAACTGTTAACTCATGAAGGGGTCGATTTTCGTGAGCACTGATGCCCAGTGGATGCAGCACGCCTTGGATTTGGCGCGCGTGGCTTTTAAAGCAGGTGAGGTGCCGATAGGGGCTCTTATTGTCAAAAATGATGAGGTGCTGGCTGAAGCTTATAATGTTCGACAGGGTTCCAAAAACCCTCTCGACCATGCCGAAATTCGAGCTCTTAAAGAAGCGGCCGAAAAAATAGGTGATTGGCGGCTTACAGGATGTACTCTCTACGTCACGTTGGAGCCTTGTCCCATGTGTTTGGGAGCGTTGTTTCAAGCTCGCATTGACCGTTTAGTTTTTGGATGTGCGGATCCTAAAAGAAAAGAAAATGAAATTTTTCCTACACTTCTTTCACAACCATCTGTTTTGAACTTCAACAATCACAACCTTGCCGTTACGAGTGGCGTGCTTGCGGAAAACTGCTCTCAAATTCTTAAGGATTTTTTTAAGATGAATCGCGAAAAAACACATGATGAAAAATCGGAGATCTCGGAGATTATTGTATCATCACAAGGGGGTTCTTGTGGATTTCCGGATGAGTTTTAAATTATTTTTTCAGACCTAATCTTTTTTCCATTTCTTCCAGAGGGATGTAGTCTTTTATATCCGTATTTTTTTCCCGTTCCAAAGCCATGTGACCCAAAACAGTGTCTTCAATTTCATCTAACAATTTTTCCATTTTTTCGTATTCTGCAATGGGAACAATAACCGCAACGGGTTTTTGTCTTTTACCCAAAAAAACTTTGGAACTTTTGGCTAGCTTTAAAACTTTATCGAGCTGAGTTCTAAGTTCCGATACGCCTACTAATGTGGATGGTTGATTGAAATGATACATAATGCGTCACTTGTAACACAAAGTATCATAAAATAGCAACTGAAATACTATTTCATTTATTATTATATTTACAAAATGATAAGGTTCAATTAGTTAACTTGTTAATATAATGGAGAAAATATGTGGCAAATTATCATCGATCCTCTTGTTGAAAAAGAAGATTTTAAAAATATACCGCTAGAAGATCAAAGACTAATTCTTAGGACTCTTCGCAAGAAATTATCTCTTTCTCCCGATAATTTTGGTAAGCCATTAGCCAAAGAATTAAAAGGCTATCGGTGTTTACGCGTTGCGGATTATCGGGTCATTTACCGAATTCTCCATCAACAAGTTATTGTGAAAGTAGTCAAAATTGGTGCTCGACGTGATGATGAAGTTTATGAAGAAATGTTAAAAAGATTACCATATTTGCCTGAATTATAAGATTTATGTCCACCCGTTTCTACAAACTGCTGCAAAAATACGACGTGCCGGCGCCGCGGTATACTAGCTATCCAACGGTATTGGCTTGGACGGAGGACGTTGGTGAAGTGGATTATGCGCAAGCCCTTAGTTCTGTAACCCTTGATTCTTGCCACCTCTCTCTTTATTTCCATCTGCCGTTTTGTGAAAACTTATGTCATTTTTGTGGTTGCATGCAGGTGATCACTAAAGATCATTCTCGTTCACGCGAATATGTAGATCAATTGCTTAAAGAAATTGATTACGTCATTTCTTTTCTTCCATCCAAGACCCGTAAGGTTGGGCAAATTCATTTTGGAGGCGGCACGCCTAATTTTTTACATCCCGATGAGTTGACGGAAATTATGCAAAAAATCTGGGAGAATTTTGAAGTATTACCCGATGCTGAAATAGCCATTGAAATGCATCCGCGCACTTCTACAAAAAAGTTTTGCACTAATCTCAAAACATTACAGTTTAATCGTATTTCACTGGGGGTTCAGGATTTAGACCCAAAAGTTCAAAAGCTGATTAACCGAAATCAAACCTACGAGATGACCAAGGGCATGTTAGATACTTTGCGTTCCTTGGGTTTTGAAGATTTCAATATTGACCTCGTCTATGGACTTCCCGGACAGACGATGGAAGGTTGGACTCAAACACTACAGCAAGTGATTGGTTTTAAGCCTAATCGTCTAGCGGTTTATAGCTATGCTCATGTTCCTTGGGTAAGACCCGTCCAGCGTACATTTGCCGATGCTGACCTTCCAGATCCCGCTACAAAGTTGAAATTGTTTCAACAGGCCTACACTACTTTTATTTCAAACCATTATCGCCATATTGGCATCGATCATTTTGCTCTTGAATCTGACGAATTGTGCCGTGCCTTGGATGAAAAAACGATTCATCGTAATTTTATGGGTTATTCTACTAGGGCTGATAATCATCAAATTGGTTTTGGAGTTAGTGCTATTTCTTATGTGAACGGGAACTATTTTCAGAATCAAAAAGATTTAAAAAAATATTATGAAAAAATCCGCAGTGGCTCTTTGGCTACACTCCGAGGTTTTATTCTCAATCAAGATGACCGTATGAGGCGTGATTTGATTACCCAAATCATGTGTCATGGTTTTCTAGATCTTTCAGTTTTTGAGAAAAAGTGGAACATTGATTTTTGGAAATTTTTTTCTCAAGAAAAAGAGCAATTATCTCCTTTTGTTGCGGATGACCTTTTGGAATTGTCTTCAAAAATTTTTCGTGCCAAGAATGAAGGCACTTTATTTTTAAGAAACATGGCGATGGTTTTTGATGCCCATCATGCTGTTATTAAAGCCAAGGCTAAAACACCGGCTTTTTCTCGGTCTGTTTAATTATGATGTATCTTACATTTAAATCGCTTCATATCATTTTCATGGTCGCTTGGTTTGCCGAGCTATTTTATATCTTTCGTTTGTTTGTCTACCATACCAAGCACCAAGCAAATCCGGAGCTTTGCAAAGTGTTTGAGATTATGGAGCATAAACTGATTTATTTTATTGGCCATCCCGCAATGCTTTTCACGATTATTTTTGGCATTACAATGATTTTTAAAAACCCGTCTCTATGGCAAGAAAAATGGTTGCACGCCAAGCTTGGATTGGTTGTTTTATTGATGGGTTATCAATTTTTCTCCGGTTTTGTCCGACGCAAAATGGCAAAGAGAGATTTTTTTCTTTCGGAAAAAGCATGCCGCATTATTAACGAAGTTCCAGCGTTATTATTGATCGCTATCGTTTTTTTAGTGATGTTAAAGCCGTTTTGAGACATGAGCTATTTTTATTATGATTGGTATTTTGCTTATCAACCTTGGAACTCCCGATGCGCCTACTACTTCAGCGGTACGGAAATATTTGCGCGAATTTTTGTCCGACCCTCAAGTTATTGATATTCATCCTTTGATGAGATGGATGTTGGTGAATTTTATTATTAGTCCTTTTCGTTCACCCAAGTCGGCCGCACTTTACGAAAAAATCTGGACCAGGGAAGGTTCCCCTTTATTAGTACACACCCGAAATTTAACGGAAGAAGTGGGGAAAAAATTAGGATCTAATTATCGCGTTGCTTTTGGCATGCGTTACGGTCAGCCTTCCATTCGGCAAGGTTTGGAATCTTTAATTCAAGCGGGAGTCTCCTCAATTAAAGTATTGCCACTCTATCCTCAATTTGCCCTGTCTTCCACGCAGTCAACCATTGATCATTTGCGCTCTCTTCTGCCGCAGCTTAAAGATCCTCCAGCACTCGAAATTCTACCGCCGTTTTACAATCATCCAGCTTATATCGATTCTTTTTTTCAACAAGGAGTTAAGGTCATTAAAGGCTCTCCTGTGGATCATATTCTTTTCAGTTTTCATGGCTTGCCTGAACATCAAGTCAAAAAAACTGATTCCACGGGTCAACATTGTTTTCAAAAAGAAAATTGTTGTGACGTTATCACTGATGCCAACAACAAATGTTATCGGGCGCAATGTTTTGCTACAGCCCGCGCGATTGCAAAAAAAATGCAGCTTAAAGAAGAGGATTATACGATTTGCTTTCAATCTCGCTTGGGTCGCAGGCCCTGGATTAGGCCTTATACAGATGAGGTGATTTTAGAACTTCCAAAAAAAGGAATTAAGAATGTTGCCGTTTTTTGTCCGGCTTTTGTAGCCGATTGTTTAGAAACATTAGAAGAAATTGCTCTGCGTAGTAAAGATCTTTTTATTAGCGCTGGTGGTAAAGAGTTAAAATTAATTCCTTCCCTTAACGCGGAACCTATCTGGGTGGAAGGGCTTTCTCAAATTCTGTCTTCATGAATTTTTTAGATTCCATTAAAAACTTTCAAGAAGCTATCACAGGCCCTACGTCCTTATCCTTAATAAAGGAATTTGAAAGGAATGAAGATGAATGGCAGGAGCTGATTTGCCAAATTGAAAACGCTGAAAAAACTATTTTTATTTCCACTTTTTTTATTGAACCCGATTTTTATGGGCATACTTTAGTCGATGCCCTTATCCGTGCGATAAATCGGGGAGTGGTCTGCGTTGTGATTGTTGATCAATCAGGTGAACGTCTGGCCGGTTACATGCATCATAAAGGTGGGGATATTGCTTTTCGTAAAAAATGGTTCCAGTTTATAGAAGCTGGAGGTTACCGGATTGAGCATCAGCCGGCCCATTGCTTTAAACGCTGGGCTAGCCGCTTTACTCCGGGAGGCAATCATTTCAAATTTTTTGTTTTTGATGAAAAACAAGCAATTCTAACGGGCAGAAATATTGGCATCACCAGTTTTGAAAAATGGCAAGATTACGGAATGCTTGCCGAAGGTTCCTTTGTTACGTGGTTGGCTCAAACTCGGAACCATCTTTTAGCCATCAATAAGAAGGAATCTCTCATTTCTTTATTTCCTCCGCCTGTAACTTCATCCTCCCCTCAAGAAAATATCGAATATGTAGATTTTGATCCTTTTCATATGAGAGGAAGCAATGCCATTACTTCGTTGTTTCTCGCTAAAATAAAAGCCGCACGTTCTGAAATTCTTATCAGCAGTTTTATGTATAAGCCAACATCATGCTTGAATCGGGCTGTCATGGAGGCTTCCTTGAGGGGGGTAAAAGTCAAGCTGCTCACCAGCGGAATTAATGCGTTGCCGGACGGTAAGGTGGCTTATTGGGCGGCGGCTTGCGGTTATCAGGAATTGTTGGTGGCTGGCGTTGACATCTATGAATCAATCATCCCTGAGCATAGTAAGATTGTAGTTATTGATGGAGCATGGGCAGCTTGTGGTTCTTATAATTTCGAATTTGCGGCCCATGACCGTTTGCGCGAAGGAATTGTGTCGAGTCACAATCCTGCTTTTGTCAAAAGATTGAAAAATATTTTGGAGAAGCGTTTACAGGAAAACGTGAGTAAGCTGGTTAAAGGAGAAGGTTCGTTTAGACAACGCATCGGATATGCGCTGATGAAATGGTTCAGATGGTTTTTTTAGTTTTTCCGCCATGCGTGCACAAAATCGACTAAAGCCATGACGTTATCCACGGGGGTTTCAGGCAGGATGCCGTGGCCAAGATTGAAAATAAATCCGGGGCGATGCCCCACGCTTTTTAAAATTTTTTCCGCTTCTCTAAAAATAACTTCCGGTTTTGAAAATAAAATCAAAGGATCTAAGTTTCCTTGAACAGCGACGTCATTTCCCAACTGATCCCAAGCGGCTTCGATATCACAATGCCAATCGATGCCAATGACGTCGCCGCCAGTTTTTTTCATCAGTGGCAATAAAGATGCTGTCTCGGTACCAAAGTGGATCACAGGAATTCCTTTTTTAACTCCTTGAATTAGTTTTTTCGAGTGGGGAGCAACGTAAGTGCTATATTCAGACGGATTAAGCTGACCAATCCAGCTGTCGAAAATCTGAATGACTTCAGCACCTGCATTAATTTGTTCATTCAAATAGTCGATTGAGGCAACAGTGATTTTATCGAGAAGCTGATTCCACGCTTCCGGATGTTCGTGCATCAGGCGTTTGGTGAGGATGGAATTTTTGGGGCTGCGTCCCTCGATCATGTAAGAAGCGACAGTAAAGGGCGCCCCGCAAAAGCCGATCAAAGGAATTTGAGGGTCCATGTGCGACCGCACTTTTTTGATGGCACTTACGACATAGGAGAGCGATTCTTTTACATTCACTTTTTGAAGTGCTGCGATGTCGTCTAACACCCTCACAGGATTGGCAATGACTGGGCCTTCTCCTTTTTTATAATCAAGTTTTAATCCCATCGGTTCCAATATCAGCAAAATATCAGCAAAGATAATGGCCGCGTCTACATTCAATCGTTCGATGGCCGTTAAAGTGGCTTCAGCAGCGCGGTCGGAGTTTTTGCAGAAATCCAAAAATTCCATGCCGCTTCGTGACAAATGATATTCCGCCATATAGCGCCCGGCTTGACGCATGAGCCAGACGGGAATTTTTTTGTTAGGTTGCCTGTGGCAAGCGTTTAAAAAAATATTTTCTCTGGTTTTTTGTTGTTGGTCTCTGGTCTCTGGTCCCTGGTCTTTCGTCTTTAAATCCAGATGAGGATAATCCCTCCATACCTGGGCTTCATCAGCACGTTTTCTCTTTTTGTCCAAAATTTCTTTTCCCTTTTCGGCGACTAAGTTAATGAGAGCATCGTTTTTGTTGGGGTTGGCTTCACAATCGGGAAAAATTTGGTTGTCCCGCAAATTTTCACTACAAACAGGACCAATAGAGGCGATACCGACACGATGAAGGGCACGACGGAAAGCCAGTTCTTCATTTCTTTGCCGTACTACTTGCAATACATGATCTACATGAACTTGAGTCGTGAAAAGGCAGAAGTCAACACGGCCGGCTAATATTTCATCAATGGCTTTGTTGAGCGGGTTTAAATCATCCGGTAGTGCCCAAGAATAAACTTGAAGGGTTGAAACTAAAGCCCCCTTTTTTTTCAAGCCGTTTAAAAACTCATCGTTGGATACGCCATATTCTAAAACAGTGATTTTTTTTCCTCCAACATCCACTGTATCCAGCGTGGCTAATATTTCGCGCCAGGTGTTGGGTTCTTTCACAATATAAGCCATAGGAATATTATTGAGGGTGCATACCGCCTTTGGCTTAGGACCACGGACAACTATTTTGGTTTTAGTGGAAAGTTCTTTATGAATTTCTTCCTTAGAAAATTTTGTTTCTAAAGTGGCAAGCAAAGTGCGTGTTGCCACCCCGGTCATCAGGACGAGGTAATTGATGTTTCCTTTTTTAAGTTCTTCAAAAAAATGGAAAGCCTGGGTGTTATTTTCTAGGGGTATTTCTTTAAGAGCTGGCGCTGGTAAAGCAGTTCCGCCATGCTTTTCGATTAACCTTTGAAGTGGTAACTCCATGCGGCTTTCAAAAGCAACGATAGAGAGTCCTTCCAAATTTTTTGTGCTGGATGGCATGTGGAAAACGGGAATTTTATTTCATGGCTTTATCGACATTAATGAAGGGAATAGTTTCACCCATCATGTATTGCGGGAGGCGCCCATCCCATTTTTTAACGGCTTCTAATTTGATTAAATTTTGGTTTTCCCTCAACGCTTCCGTCTGAATACGAATGGCTTCGGCTTCCGCTTTGGCTTGCGCGATGCGTTGCTCGGCTTCAATTTGAATTCTCTTCAAATCGTTTTCTGCCTTTAAGGCCTGTTGTTGGGCAACCTGCTTGTCTTCGATGGCTTTTTCGTAAACGTCCGAAAAATCAAAATTCACAATCGAAAAATCATCCACAATAATATAACGCGGGGATAGACGGTTCATGAGTGTCTGTTTGATTTCGTCCTTCACTTTTGGTCGTTCCGAAACTAGTTCTGCGGCTGTAAATTGGGCTGTGGCCGCCTTAACCGATTCTTGAATGGCTGGCGCAATGACCCGGTATTCATAATCAATACCTATTTCCTGCAATAGTTTTTGAACCTGTTGCGGATCGGGATGATAGTTGAGTGCCATTTTTGTATCTACATTCTGCAAGTCTCTGGAAAAAGAAGGGGCATCCACTTCGATCTTCTGAGATTTTACATCTATCTTTAATATTTTTTCCATCAGAGGAATTCGAAAATGAATCCCTTCTCCCAAAACTTTGTCCTGTACAGCACCAAAATGAGTGAGTACCCCACGCTCGCCTGGACCAATCAGTACAACAGGAGAAAGCCAGAAAAGAATAATGATGGTAAATAAAGCCGTTAAAATACCGCGACCCGTTTTAATAAAATTAGAATCCATGAATAGACCTCAATTTTTAAGACATATCCCACAAAGGGTGAAATAGCGAAACCCACAAAAGAATAAGTACAATATTACTGAATAAAAAAACAGTAAACCTTAAAGGAACAAAATTAAAAGTAATATGAATCAAGGAATGGACGGCACGCAATATCGTATAAGCCCAAGCCAAGGTGACAATAGAATGGGGGGCGCCTCCAGCATCCTTGAATGCTACAAAGTAAATAAGGATGACAACGTAAAATAAGACAGGCATTTCAAATAAATTCATTAAATTGCGGGATACTACCTTCATATGAGGGGGCTCATCGCCTCCTTGGAATGTTTTGAAAAAATCAGGGTCCACTTCCTTAGTAAATTGGTTTTTGATGCGTAAGAAAGCCAGGGTCAGTAAAACACACATCACTAAAATGAACATGCCTAAAAGCGGATATAAAATGTCGATAGGATTCTTCATTGCTCTCCTTTCAAGGTTTGGCCCATGATGGGGGAATGCTTTTGATTTATCAATGAAAAAAGAAGATTCAGCTTTGGTCTAGGCCAAGGCTTACCGGGCATTTCCCCCTTGACTTTAGGCGTATAAAGTAGCAAAACTTCCGCCTTTTTGAGGATAGTGTCTAATTAATTGAGGAGTTTTTATGTCATCGGCTGCTAATGAAAGAATAGAAAAAATCCGTAATATCGGAATTTCCGCCCATATCGATTCGGGAAAAACCACGTTAACGGAACGTATTTTGTTCTATACGAAAAAGATTCATAAAATTGAAGAAGTCCGTGGAAAATCCGGCGTTGGGGCTACCATGGATTTTATGGATTTGGAGCGCGAAAAAGGGATTACCATTCAATCGGCTGCTACCTATGCGGAGTGGAAGAAAAACGTTATCAATATTATCGATACTCCTGGACACGTAGATTTTACTATTGAGGTTGAACGAGCTCTTCGTGTTTTGGATGGTGCTATTCTTGTCCTTTGTTCCGTTTCCGGCGTGCAAAGCCAATCCATCACCGTTGACCGTCAAATGACCCGTTACCATGTTCCGCGTATTGCTTTTGTTAACAAAATGGATCGTGCCGGAGCTGATCCGTTCCGTGTGATGGGCCAATTGCGCGATAAATTGGGTCATAATGCCCATATGATCGCCATGCCGATTGGTGCGGAAGATAAATTTGAAGGAGTGATTGACCTTGTCGAAATGAAAGCGTGGTATTTTGATGGTGACAACGGGGAAAACATTCGTATCGAAAACATCCCCGCTGACCTTTTGGAAAAAGCCCGTGAATTACGGCATGAATTGACCGCTGCCATGGGGGATTTTGATGACGAAATTGCTTCACTTTACTTGGAAGACAAAGAAGTGGGCCCTGATCAATTACGTGCGGCTATTCGTAAAGCGACCTTAAGTTTAAAATTTATTCCCGTCATGATGGGTTCGGCATACAAAAATAAAGGTGTGCAACTTTTGCTCGATAATATTTGCCACTATCTTCCCAACCCTTCGGAAGTCACTAACCAAGCTCACGACCAAGATAAGAACGAAGAAAAAGTGGTTTTGGAATCGGTACCCAACAAGCCTTTTGTTGGTTTGGCCTTTAAATTGGAAGATGGCCGTTTTGGACAGTTAACTTACATGCGTATTTATCAAGGTACTGTTTCTAAGGGCGACACTATCATTAACTCCGTAAACCAGAAGAAAGTCAAAGTGCCTCGTTTGGTTCGTATGCATGCTGACCAAATGAACGATATCGAATCCGCCAGTGCCGGTGATATTGTTGCTATGTTCGGGGTGGATTGCGCTTCCGGAGATACGTTTACCGACGGAAACGTGCGCTACACCATGACTTCCATGCATGTACCTAATGCGGTTATTTCTTTGGCGGTGGCTCCTAAAGACAAAGCCGCACAAGCTAATTTTTCCAAAGCGCTTAATCGTTTCTCGAAAGAAGATCCTACATTCCGTGTGCATCGTGATGAGGAAAGTGCGCAAACCATTATTTCCGGAATGGGTGAATTGCATTTGGAAATTTATATCGAACGCATGAAGCGCGAATACAATTGCGAAGTGATTGCCGGAAAACCCCAAGTGGCTTATCGCGAAGCCATTACGAACAAAACCGATTTTGTGTATCAACACAAAAAACAAACCGGGGGTTCCGGACAATACGCCAAAATTTGTGGTTATTTCGAACCGTTGCCTTCTGATGCTGTGGAAACTTACGAGTTTGTCGATGAAATTGTAGGTGGAAAAATTCCCCGTGAATTTATTCCTTCTTGCGACAAAGGATTTCAGGAACAGCTTAAAAAAGGTCTGCTCATTGGATTCCCAGTTGTTGGTTTTCGTGCTGTTATCAACGACGGAGCTTACCATGACGTGGACTCCTCCGACATGGCCTTCCGTATCTGCGCCATGACAGCAATTCGTGAGTTTTATTACCAATGTAAACCGGTGGTGTTAGAACCCATCATGCGTCTGCAAACTCAGGCTCCTGAAGAATTTCAAGGAGCTGTTGTGGGGCAAATCAACCAACGTCGTGGTGTGATTGCCGGAACCCAAACCTCCAGTAGCTATGTAACGGTTGATGCTGAAGTGCCGTTGTCTGAAATGTTTGGTTATTCCACCGATCTTCGTAGCTCCACTCAAGGTAAAGGCGAGTTTACGATGGAATTTTTAAAATATGCCCCCGTTCCTCGCAACGTTCAGGATCTTCTGGTTAAACAGTATCAGGAAAAACGCGCGGCGGAGAACAAGTAAAATACGGTTCGACAGGCTTGCATGTCCATGGCGCTCACCATGTCCATGGACACTCTGAACGTAGTCCCAACGGGACGAAGTCGAAGGGTCATACCATGAGCAAATTTCAGCCCATTCTCAGCGAATTGAAATCGCTTCAAGCTCAATTTACAAAAGTAACCAACCATATCTGGGGGCTTAAACGTTCTTATTTAATCTTGTTACGCCAAGGAATGAAAGAGGATGACTTTTTACCACGACGGACAAAGTCTTTGGAAGAACAAGCCTCGCAGGAATTTCAAAAGCTATATTCAAAACTTCAACATATTATCCAAAATCATTTTGATGATGAATTTTTCTTGCTCGACTCCGATAGCGACGTGGAAGCTATCCGTATGATTATCCTCAGCATGCGTTATATTCACAATGCTTTTGCCGGTGAACCCCCTGTTGGAGAAACATTGGCTCGCCTGAATGCAGCGCTTCCATTTTCTGTGTCATAACAAATATTGTCACGTCACACTCAATACGTTGAGTTTTATTTTTTTGAAAACGTGAATCCCTTGCCTTCTCCCCGAGGGTCAGAGAACACAGAGGTTTGTTTGTCTGTGCGAATCATGAGGGCTTGTACGTTGCCAATGGAATCTTTCATTTCTATAGGTTGATCTGTTTCCAGATTTTCTAAAATTCTTTTTGGGAATTTCTTTTCTGCTACTAAACCTTTGGTGACAGGGGAGTAATAAATTTTAGGTTGAGCAATCGCTTGAGTAAATAAGGCTTTCCAATCCCAAGTTATAAATAAAATTTGGAAAAGATTTTGAGGGATGGTCAATCCACCAGGGGTTCCAAGGACCAAAAAAGGTTTATTGTTTTTAAAAACAATAGTGGGGCTCATGCTTGAAAGAGGGCGCCGGCCCGCTATAGGGCGGTTGGGAGATTTAGGATTAGTTGAAAAATCGGACAATTCGTCGTTAAGAATAATACCTGTGTTAGTGGCGATAAGCCCTGATCCAAAAGGAGAATTGAGGGTGTTAGTCATTGCAGCCATATTTCCTTCATTATCAATGACTGAAATGTGGGTGGTGTGGGCAATAATATTGTAGTCAGAGTCCCCTAGTGCTGCGTCACGATAATCGAAATAATCACGGATGCCGTTTAATAAGCGTTGATAAGCTTCTGTCGAATAGGGGCGCTCTTTGTTGGCTTTGTAAATGATGGCTTTGCGGAAGAGAAGACTTAAGCCTGCCCCACCCGAGCTGGGAATGGGAGCAGAGGTGATTTCATAACTATCTTTGGTAAATTGGGACGGCTTTCTCCAATGAGCCGTATAGTTTTTTAAATCGTCAGTTGTAATGAGCCCGCCATTTTTTTTCATATAGGCGGCTAATTCGTTGGCGAGTATTCCTTTGTAAAAAACATTTTCCCCACCACTTTGGATTAAGGCTAATGTATTGGCTAATTCGTCTTGCTTAACGCTGACCCCTTTTTTAAAAGGAGTGACGAAAATGGAGGAAAGATCCGGGTCTTTTTCCAATGTGCTTTGGTTCTCAGAAATTTTTTCACTCAATTTTCCAGAGATGGGAATTCCTTCTTTAGCCAAATTAATGGCTGGTGCCATGAGGTCATTCCAAGACGTTTTCCCCAAAACCCGGTTGATTTCACTCATGCCTTTAATAAAACCAGGGATGCCAACGGAAGTAATTCCCGACTGGAACTTTTTGGGATCTTGTTTTGTTGTTGCTGCTGGCGCAGTCTCTCGATAGTCGAGAAAGCTGAATTCTTTTTTCTGCGCATCATAATAGAGTAAAAACCCGCCTCCACCGATGCCAGAATAAAAAGGTTCTGCCACTCCTAAAGCAAAGGCGGTGGCTACGGCCGCATCGGCAGCATTTCCTCCTTTTTTGATGATGTCGATACCTATCTCACTGGCTTTGGGGTTAGCTGAAACCACCGCTGCCTGATAGGCATGAGAAACCAGAGGAAGAATTACAAAAAAGAAAGCTAGGAAAATTTTTTTCATATGATAGGGGGATTACTCATAATGTCTGCCATCTCCATCGTCAACGCAAAAAAATCTTATGCGCATCTTCAAGCTCTTAAAGGCATTAATCTTGAAATTGAAGAAGGGGAGTTTTTTGGCCTTTTAGGACCCAATGGCGCAGGAAAAACCACCCTTATCAGCTCAATAGTTGGTCTTTGCCGCTTTGAAGGAACTATCAAAGTCCATGGATACGATGTTAAAAAGGATTTTATCAAAGCCCATGCCCTTGTTGGTTATGCCCCGCAGGATGTTAACCTCGATCGGTTTTTCTCCATCAAAAAAATTCTTAAATTTCAAGCTGGTTTTTTTGGTATTCCACACACAAAACGTGATGAGATTATCGATCGCTTGCTGCATCAATTCCGCTTAGAAGAAAAAGCGGATAGCCCTTACTACCGCTTGTCCGGAGGCATGCAAAAAAGAGTCTTGATTGCCAAAGCTATGGTGGGATCACCGCGTGTCTTAATTCTTGATGAACCTACTGCTGGTGTTGATGTGGAACAACGATTTGAGTTGTGGTCTTTTTTAAAAAATCTTAATGCCGACGGAACCACCATCATCCTCACCACTCATTATATTGATGAAGCCCAAGAATTATGTCAGCGGATCGGTATCATCAATCAAGGTGAAGTTAAGGAATTAGGAACCACCGACAGCCTGATTGATAAGTATTGCGAAAAAAAGGTTATCCCTAATCATATAGAACGAGGAACCTTAGAAGACGTGTTCCTCAAAGTGGTAGGACATAAGATGAGTGAGGCAGAAAAAAGATCAGAGAAGAAGTAGATTGTTTTATTCCAATTTCTTCGGAACTCCTTGTCCGCCAAAGAAGGCGGACTCGTCAAACAGCCGAAGAAATTTCCACAAAACAATCTACTTCTTCTCTGATCTATAGTGATATGAACTGGACTGGATTTTCAACTTTAGTAGAGCGGGAATTTTATCGTTTTATCCGCTTATTTAATCAAACCGTCTCTCCTCCATTGATGACGACGGTGATGTATATTCTTATCTTCGGTTATTCCTTGGGTTCGCGCATTAAAGAAATCAACGGGTTTTCCTACATTGTCTACATCATCCCGGGGTTGATCCAAATGGGTGTGGTGAATAATTCCTACGCCAACACGTCGACGTCGCTTTACATGGCGCGCTTGGAGCGTTCTATCGAAAATGTTTTGGTGGCACCCTTGTATCGTTTTCAAATTGTTACAGCTTATATTCTTGGGGGTGTGTTGCGTGGTATGGTTGTAGGCCTGACTATCCTTGGAGGGGCCGCAGTTTTTGTTAAATTACCCATTCATAGTTGGACCATTATTTTAGTTTCTCTTTTCTTTACCTCGGTTTTGTTCGGGGGGCTGGGAATTATTTCTGCCCTATGGGCCGAAAGCTGGGAGAAGATGGCGACGTTTACCAATTATGTCATCACGCCTTTTATTTATCTAGGTGGCGTGTTTTATTCCATCCACATGCTGCCGCCGTTTTGGATGAAAGTTTCCCTTCTTAATCCTATTTTCCATTGCATCGATCTCACCCGTTTTGGTTTTTTAGGAGTATCCGATTCCCCCATTTGGGTTTCTTTAACCCTTTTGATAACCTCGGCTGTTATTGTCTACCTGGTTTGTGTCGCCCTTTTTTGGAAAGGGTATAAACTGCTAAGATAAATTTTCCTTGATTTTTGTAGGACAAATTTATTAAAATGTATACGTGAGTTCAAAAACAACCCAGCCTGTTACCGTTCGGTTTTCCATAAAAGAACTTAAAATGCTGAAAAGGGTTTCGGGGAAAAAAACCAAATCCGAAGCCATTCGCACTCTTTTGCTTCAAGAAGTTGAGCGTCAAAACCAGATTGAGCTTGGGAAAAAAATTTACGGCAAAATGAAACCCTCCGACTTTGATGATCGCCTTATTTGATACTAACATTTATATCGACGAATTAATCGGCCGTCTTCCGGCAGGGAAATTCAACAAATGGCGCTTGCAATACATCCTCCGCCTTTCTCCCGTTGTTTACCATGAATTGCTCAGAGGGGCCCGTAATCTTTCCCTCATCCACGAAATTCGGCAAAAGACACTTTTATTACCTGCTCCCAGTTTCACTATGTGGGAAAAAAGCGCATATATCTTAAGACATTTTCGTGAAAAATTCGGTTCTTCCGAAGAATTGCACAAACTCCAAAACGATATCCTCATTGCTTTATCAGCACGGGAAAATGGAGCTCTTCTTATTACACGAGACAAGCATTTTAAACAAATAGCCGATTTTTTGGCTTTTTCTTACCTTATTGTTTAAATCTGACACGCTGCGTCATAACCTGTTGTTTTTTGTGGGTTTTTTTTAACTTTTCCGCAACTTTTTCTTGACCCCACCGATACAAATGTACCATTTTTTATCCTTAACTATTTATTCGTGTCTGCAATGCTCCGTGTTTGTTGCGGGGAAACTTCATTGCGGTAATTTTTATGGCTCCTCCTGGCCCGGTAACATTAAGAAGTCTTTTTTCAGCCACACCATCAGCGAGTGGAGGAGTTGGTGATGTTGATGGGACCACTCTTGATGCAATGGCAACAGGACTTGCAACGAACAATCCAGGAGTCATTTATGGGATTGATTCTGTAACAAGAGAGGCTTTGCTGAGAGCTTTAGGAGACGCGTCAGTAGGAGGAATGCCATTAGTTGGTAATTTATGGACAAATCAAGCAGCATTTTCGTCAGCAGCCAGAGAAGAGGCTGATCCAAGTGTTTCTTCTCTTAGTCCTGATCTGTCTGTTCCCGGTTTAAGACGTTATGTGGCTTTAGGTGATGCTTATAAGGTAAAAACAGATCCCCATTCGGGAAAACAAAGTTATGCAAGAACGTCTACAGGGCTTCATAACTGGGGTGAACTTTTAGAATTTATTTCTTCCGCCTTAACAGAGTCTGGGGAACCCTCAATCGAATTAAATATTAATCAATCCGATTTTTCCACATTGCGTCCACCTCCGGATTTTTTATCTGCTGTGAGGGCACTTCTTTCCTCCCCTGAGGCTCAAAGTAAAAATTTATCTTTGGTTCTTCATGGAGATTTTAAAGATGTCCCTGTCATTTATCGTTTTAAAGATGGCGATATGACCGTTTCTTCCCAAGACACCAGTTATCCGGAAGCGGCTAGTTTTTGGGCAGATGAACGAGTCCAAGAGGTTTGGCAAACTTGGGGTCGGGAGCATCGTGAGTACCCAGCTCTTCTTAATGCCTTACAGCAGACACATGTAGAATTAGGGGAAGCCCCCTTGGGGGATTTTTTAGAGCGGGTTATTGAGGTGTATAATCAGAACATGGAGTTTTATCCGGATAAAAAAATTCAGGATACAGGGCGGGGGAAAATTTTTGATTGCATTCATCAGTTACAAACAAAATTACGTGAAATTGCTGTGGCTGTGGCGCAGGAAGAAGGTCTAGTTCCTCCTCCTGCGGCTTTAACTTGGGATCCGGTTTTTGATATTCTCAACCACCATCCCTCCTCGCATCGTCAAAGCTGGGTGATCATCGGTGCGGGGCAGATGGGGCAGGCTTATGCACGGACTTTGTTGCGTAGAATAGATCATGGGATACTCGACTTAGACGCCGATATTATTTTGGTACAATCTTCAACAGCCGTGATTGATGAGCTAAATGGCCCAGGCACCAACGTAAAACAATTTCCCGGTATTGCGGTTAACCCAACCAACAATCGCCGTTTTCATGTGCTTAATTTATCTCAAAGGGATGAAGCCCTTCGTGCTTACCTTGATCGATCCAAACAAACAGGGTCAACCTCTAAAGATCAAAAAGTTGTTTTGTTAACTGTGCGTGTCCATCAGTTAGGACAAGTATTAGATCAACGTTTGTTGAGTGCTGTAGCTGAATTACAGCCCGATGCTTTGGGTACCCCTCTTAAATCTTTCAAACCAGAGCAAGATGATGAAGGTATTTTGCCGTTTAGAGATGGTCAGCGTGTGTTAGAGCACGCATCTCCTGGCTTGGGTGGTCGCTTGGTACTTGTAGGTGGATTTGGAGAAGCCAGAAAAATTCTTTTAGGAAGTGCGGATGTTTCTCAAACAGCGGCAGGAGGTGATGAGACAGCCGTGCATCTTATAGCGGATGGATTAGATATTTCAGAACGTTACGTTGGTGCTGATATGGCAGCCAAGGTCAATATCGATGGCGCTGCTAAAAATGCCACCATCTACGCATCTGGCCGAAGATTAATGGCCCGCGCCTTGGCTAATCCTAGCCCGGCTATACATGAAGACTGGGCCGATTTGCAGGCATTGCTTGCATCCGAAAAAGCAAGAAACATTACTATCCAAGACGAAGTAGGCGCGCGCTTAGGACCCCATCATGGCTTAAGTCTTGTCCATCTTCCTACATCTCAGGGCGCTAAAAATGATGCGGACTACTGCCTGCCTCGTAGTACTGTTTTTCTTATAGAAAGAGTGCGCCCTCAAGTTGCTAAAATTATCCGAACCGGGGATTTGAATTTATTAAAACAATTAATTGCTGAAATTGAGATTGATAAAGAAGGTATTATGGGAACCCGCAATACGCGGGATGGGTATATCGATCAAATTTTATATACAGTTTATGATTCTTTAG
The DNA here is from genome assembly GCA_964592255.1 of uncultured Nitrospiraceae bacterium. GTDB lineage: Bacteria > UBA10199 > UBA10199 > UBA10199 > SBBF01 > CAZQCI01. Next base: position 35,608 of record CAZQCI010000006.1, read on the forward strand.
TTTCATCAGATAAGTTTACTGGAGATTTTGCCACCTTCTACAAAACTTATCATCCTTGGCAAGGAGAGAAAGAACAGGAAGGACGCAAGGCCATTGCTGCTTTAATTGGCTTGGCACAAAAAAGAGGAATTATCCTTCCTCGCGGAATTTATGAAGCCTGGAATTTTTATCATCCGGAAAATCTGATCGACATTCCGCCTGAAGCCCAAAGAGATGATGCAGGTTTAGATGGTGCGAGGCTCCAACCTGTATGGGGCCTGCCTGAGCCTTGGTTAAGTGGTTGGTGGTGTGTGATGCATAGTATCCACGGTAAATATACTAACCCCGCACATCGTTTAAAAACTCCCAAACCAAGTAGGGTGGCTCAAGATTTACGTAATTTAAAAACAGCTATCCTGACTTTGTCTACGGCCACTTCCTTAGAGTCTCATCATGGACAATATCCGGAAGTTACCAGCCGTCTTCTTATTATTGCCGAACGCTTGGAAAATTTGGCCAAGATTTTTGATATAAATGGATTTAGTGAAGAAAAATTATCATCCTCTGTTAAAGCATTACGCGGTATTTTGAGTGAAGTGCAAAGAACTTTTGAAGAAGATGTTAATGACGTTTCTGTATTGTTGATTCATCTCATGAACATTGCCCAAAAAATTCATTCTGTGGAAAGAATATTGGCTCAGGATGAGAAAGCTCAACAAAAACCTGCTGCCTCAAGGAGGCGTCAATCCCAGCCAACGGCATCAGCGCTTGGTAGCCATGCTGGTGTTGTGGCTTCGATGTTTATGGCACTCCAAGGTGCAGGAGAAGTAAAAAGTCCAGGGGTTTTACAAACTTCCTTTAATCCGGATGTCGAGCAAGTTTTGACCGTGCAGATTGGTGGGGCCGCTACAGCAGAGCTTATGGATCTTGCCGCCTCTGGAGGGGTTGAACCAGAAGTCATAGACACCATTAACTCCGCAGTGCTTGGTGGCGATAGTGATGCCGCCTCTGATTTGGCTTTAAAAGTTTTGGGAGAAAATCCAGCAACCTGGGATAAAGCTCAAGGATTTGATTTAGCTTCTAACGCAACCGAAGAAGGAGGGATGGCTTTTGTCGGTTACACCACGCCGATTATTACCTTAGTTCCGATATTAGGATAAAATTTTAAGCTGGCTCAACACATTTTTGCTCTTGCTTGTCAAAATTCTGTTTTTGTTTTACAAGAAAAAAAATGAACATCACTCTTTCGGTTTCCCTTCTTCATCCTCAACATCATTATATTAATGTTTCTTATCGTATTAAGCGTGATGAAACAGGGCCGTTGGTTTTGGTTTTTCCCGTGTGGTCGCCGGGCAGTTATCTGGTAAGGGAATATCAAGGGAATGTGGAGGATTTTCGGGTTACAACTTCTTTAGATAAAAAAATTACTTTTGAAAAAATTTCTAAAAATCGTTGGCGACTTTTTGCAGGTGAGGCCAAGGATATTCTCATTACATATCGTGTTTATACTAGTGAATTAAATGTCCGCTCTTGTTATGTGGATCATCGCTTTGGTTTTTTTAATCCCACTTCAGTTTTCTTTTATCCCGAAGGGGAGCTCAATAATCCCGTTAAATTAAAAGTGACTCTTCCGCCCCGTTGGAAAATAGCGGTTACAGGTACCACGAAGACAGAAATCTTGTTTAAGGATTTTGATCACCTCTACGATACGCCCGTATTAGCAGGCTCGTCTTTGGTTTTTGAAAAATTTACTGTTGGTTCCACGCGTTATCGCATGGCTTTTTTTGGGGATCATTTTTCAAATACAAAACGTATGGCCCAAGATGTTAAAGCCATTGTTACCGAGCAGAAAAAGATTTTTGGTAAAAATCCTTGTCGAGATTATCTCTTTCAAGTTCTTTTTGTTAAAGGAAAGTACGGTGGGTTGGAGCACGCGCATTCTTCCACAAATCTGTTCGACGGGTTAAGTTTGGATGATCCTAAAAGATATCGAGAATTTCTCTCCCTTCTTTCACACGAGCATTTTCATCTTTGGAATGTTAAGCGCATTCGTCCTCTTGAATTGGGGCCTTTTGATTACGAAGCTGAAAACTACACGCAAGACCTTTGGTTAGCAGAAGGATTTACCAGCTATTATGATGATTTGTGTGTGCTGCGTGCCGGTAAGATGACTCAAAAAGATTATTGGGATGTTCTTTCCCAAAACATTAAAAAATTTGAAAATCAGAAATCTAAATCCACCAATTCTCTTACCGATTCCAGTTTTGATTCGTGGATTCGTTTTTATCGCCCTACCGAAAACAGCCCCAATACCGTGATGAGCTATTATCTTAAAGGCTCTCTGGTTGCCCTTTGGCTTAATCTATTGATCTTAAAAAGTACTCAAGGTCGTAAAAGCCTTGATGATGTGATGAGAAAGCTATTCGAGCGTTATCAACAAAATCCACAATTAGGAATAACCCGAAATGAATTTTTGTCCCTTCTTAAGAAAACGGCGCCTCTTAACGTGCAGGCTTTTGAAAAAGATTATTTAACTGGTACCAAAAGTATTGTGTGGAAAGAATGGGCGACTTTTTTTGGTTTAACTTGGGAGCCCAATAAGAAACAAGCACCCTATTATTTAGGGATTAATCTTGAAAAAAGAAACGGCCGGATTTTTATTCGCTTCGTTGCGGAAGATTCTCCTGCTTACCATAGTGCTCTTCGTGCTGGGGATGAATTACTTGCTATCAATGGTGAAAGAATAGAGGATGAAAAACAGTTAGACCCTTACCTTAAAAAGAAGAGTGCTATTCTTTTGTTTTCACGTTTTGGGAAAATAGGGGAGACTCAAGTCAATTTAGCCCCCAATAAGAATTTTGATTCTAAACTTATTGTATCACCCCGCCAAAGTAAGGCACAAAAAAAATTCCTTCGGACGTGGTTGAAGGCTCCTAGAGTACAATCCAAAGATTGATCAGCAGGTAAGTTCCCACAAGAACAATCAGCGACAGGATGTCGAGTTTGCGTGAAGCCACTTCCTTACCCCGTGTATAAAGGGTAAGCGAAACAGTTGATTCCAGAATACTGAGGAAAATATAGACAATCGACAAAATATTTAATTTGTCGGCTAAAGTCAGTAGATTCGTATCAGGTAGTGATGAGCCGATAACATATTGGCTGGCTACCGCGGCAAAAATAGCGCCAATACCTAAACCAAAACGCGGGTCCAAATCTGTCGGCTTGATGAGAAAAGATAAAAAAGAAATGAGTGTTGCAATAAAAACGCTTAAAAATAATTTTAAAAAATAACCATAACCGGGACGTTCAATAGAAAGAGAAAAAATATAGCGGGAGTAAGCTGATTCGTTATTGCTGGGGAGGGAAATATCTCCATAATTCGTTTTATAGCCGTGTGATTTTACATCTGCAGATGATTTTCCTACTTTCCAACCGGGCACTTGAATGTCAGGGCTGAAGGAAGAATTTTCTGTATCGGCTACGAAACGCACTCTAAAATCTTCATTTTGTGAGTCTTCTACCTCGATAGTTAAATTATGGTTATCTAGTGGAAAGTGAGAAATTTCCCAAAATTTTGTGATGGTGGCTGTCACTCGCGCCACGGCGTAGTTGTAGCCTTCTACTTGGCTTGAATAAATCGTTTCCTTCGAATCTGTCCGCCCATTCACGACTTCAAATGTGTCGATAGGTTTAATGTCCGATCCTTTCCAGCGGAACCAAATGTAGAAATCCGTGGAAAATTGGTTTTCCTTAAGGCTTAGGGCGTAAACTTGATTAACGTAGATTCCTACATAGACATCCTGAACAGGAGGCTCTTTGTCCTCAGCAGCATAGATGGAGTTTGCAAAGATACAGAGGAACAATAAGAAAAATATTTTTTTCATAATTCGGAAAAGCAAATGTAGCGATTTTTGAAAAAACTGTCTAATTAAAAGTTTGCATGTCCCGAACCGATTCCATGTGTTGCCTGTTTTGCCGTCTGCCGCTCAAACTGTGCCTGTGCGCAGAGACCCCACGCCTGGACCTTAAGACACGTGTTGTTATTTTTATGCAGCAGAGCGAGCACTACAAGGCCACCAATACCGGAGTACTGGCGCGCCGCGTGTTGGGCAATTCCACCATCGTGATGCGTGGATCTACCAATCGCCACCAAACACAGAGTGAAGATTTCATATCTGACACTCGTTCGCCCCATTATGTTCTGTATCCGGAAGACAACGCGGAACAACTTACAACCAGTTTTTTGGAGAACATAAAAAATCCCCTCACTCTCATTTGCCCGGATGGTCATTGGGGCCAGGCGCGC
>CAZQCI010000007.1:0-37594 GCA_964592255.1 uncultured Nitrospiraceae bacterium
TAAGGCGGCACCAGATGATGAGAAAGCAGTGTTCTGCCAGGCAGAAATTGCTTTTGCTGCCGGAGATGCGGATCGTTACATTCAGTTAAAAAACTCTTTAGTTCAAAAATACCCTAACGATCACTACTTCCATTCTCTTTTAGGGTACGCCTATTATGAGCTTGGGAAATACGATCAAGCTGTGGAGCAATACACTAAAGCATGGAGCTTGAAACCCAGTGTAACGACAGCGAGTCGTTTAGCTTCACTTTATTTGGATACAGCTAAGAATGACCAGGCTTATGAATGGCTTCAAAAGGCTGATAAGTTGAATGACCCTACATCTGAACTGGAATACTTGGATGGGCGGTATTTTTATAATTTAGGGCGCTTTCAACAAGCGGTTGATCACTTTAATAGGTCGCGCCGTATGGATCCAATGAATGCTAACCCTTATTTTGGTTTGGCTTATGCCAACCGTAATCTTAAAAAGAATAAAAGTGCCGTTTATTTTTTTGAACAAGGCTTAGCGCGTGCCCCCACCAATTCACTGAAACACCGTAAGGCATTGGCCGCTTTGTTGATTGATATGAATCTTCCAGATGATGCTATCTATCATCTTCTTAAAACCACTGATTATCATCCACGAGATGTTGTGGCTTATGTGGTTTTATCTCGCCTGTATGAAAAGCAAGGTAGGGCAGGGGATGCTAAAGACGCTCGGGATATGGCTTACAAAGTCGACCCAGAAGGAGCTCAAAAACTATATCAGGGTTCTTCTCAATAATTACCCGGGAAGTAGAATGGGAAAGCCTCCACTGATCCTGACTAGAAATAGAAAGATCATAGCTAGGTCAACCCAGATAGGAATGGCCGAAACGAGAAATAGGCTTAAAGTGTATTTCCATTGGCGTCTTAACACTGCTTTGATGAAGAGTGATAAAAGAAGGGTTGCTTCGTAAATTCCCAGTAAAGCGGAAAAAATAAGTAGTTCAATCACTGTAGGGTGGTGAGCTATCTTTTCAATGATTATGAAAAAGATGGCTGAAACTATTTTCCAGGTTAAAAGAATGCCGAGGTAAATGCGAAGAGACCGGTTTAATGGAAGTTTTAGTAAGTAAAGATGAACGGGAATGATTAAAAAGGGAAGAATCACCCAGAGTATAAAAAATAATACGCTTAACGGATCCATGACGTTCATGGTTGAGTATTTTTGGAAGATCGTCAAGAGGATTGGAGCATTAATCATTTGACAGTCTCTGGAGGCCTTTTTATAGTCCCCTCCGTTTTGGCATGGAGTCTCTCCCTCAGCGCAAGCAGGGCTTGCTTGGGAGTTGTGCAGTTAAAATTTTTTTTGAGAAAGCAAAATTCTGAATGGCGCGGTAGCCAAGTGGTAAGGCAGGAGTCTGCAAAACTCCTATACGTCGGTTCAATTCCGACCCGCGCCTCCAATCCCGCCCAAGGTGGGATTTGCCCGGGTGGTGGAATTGGTAGACACACAGGACTTAAAATCCTGAGGGACCTCACCGTCCCGTGCCGATTCGAGTTCGGCCCCGGGCACATATTCTTTTTGAGAAAGTTCAAGTTCTTGTGGATAATGACTTCAAGGTCTCACTGAAGATAAAGAAGTGTACTCATCCCCATCTACCGTATAAGTCCCGTCTTCAGAAACAGAGATTAAAATAGAGTGTTCCGCAATATGAGCAGAGGGGAGGCTTCCTCCATTTCCGTTTTCGGTTTGATAAACAACAATCCCTCGTTCTTCCAATCGATTCAATACAGCAGAGTGTGGATGACCGTAGGTGTTGTCATCTCCCGTGGAAATTAAAGCAACGCTAGGGTTTAAGGTATCGAGATAGGTTTCGTTACTACTGGTTTGGCTTCCATGATGATTGATATGCAGTAGGTCTACAGTTCCAACTTGCGTGGCGACTAATGACTCCATATCTGCTGTGGTCAGACTTCCGCTTGGCCCACCTCCTGTTAAATCACCCGCTGTGAAATAACGAAAATTTCCATAAGTGAGTAACAAACCATGGCTTCGGCCGTTTTCGTCCTCTTCTTCGAGGTTTTCAGATGTCCCGTTAGCGGTGATGCCATTAACCACTAGGCAATCGATTGTAACGCCATCACCTAAGTCAAAACGATCTCCCGCTTGTAGTGTGTGTCGTGTGCTTGCGATGGTTTCAATATAATTGTCGAATATAATGCCGGCATCTACTTTTTCCCCACCGCGATCATAAACAGCATCAGGCGTGAAATCGTCATCTGTCCCCAATACTTTGTCATCTCCGCTGATGACTTCTGCAATGCCCGCGATGTGATCTGCATCGTATTGGGATGAAAAAATTAAGTTGATGTGACTTAAGCCTAAAGATTCCAAGAGAGGTAAAACTTTTTCACGACCTGCATTTAGCGGTCCAGCATCAATAAGAATGACTTTTTGGGATGGTGTAATGATCAGAGTGCCATCACCCTGGCCTACGTCTATAGCGATCATCTTCAAAGATGTTGAAGAATCTGTATCATCCGATGAAGTGAGATTAAGGGCAGGGGCGCAGGAGATGAAAGTTAAAAATACCCAAAGTATTAATTCCAGGTATTTCCGATAGCTCTTTTTAAAAAATAAGCTGCTCTTGATGAAGAGTTTTAAAATGACACAGTTCATATTCATGAAGTCGACTTAGAAAGCTATCAGCAAAAGATGTGCCACTCATTTTCGATGTTTATTTTGGGAGAAAGGCAACAACCGTCCGATTTTTATTTTTCACAGTTCGAAAATCGAACTCTCATTTTTCATTTTTATACTCCAAATAGATTCAGGCCAACCAATAGGCTTGGCATGCTGCTTGCTTAATGCCTTTTAATGCGACGCTGTTTATTCATTCTGATTTTATTTTTATTTTTTTCAGAAAATATTTTTGCTGCATCGCAATTGATTATGAAAAACTTGGCACAAATCCATAAACAAGAACCGACTTTTGCTGACGTTATGGAGATTGTTTTTAATCGTGAGAAATTGAATTTAGAACAAATTGAAATTTGGAAAAAGAAAATGAGGTCTGCTCCTTGGGTTCCTAAAGTTTCAGCCGGTTATGATCGTGTTTTGAAGGATACGCACTCTGCTTCTGTTAATGACAATATATCCGTTACAAGTAATGGGGTTAATGTGGGGCCTGCCGATAATAATAGTGACCAAACGGTTTATGCCGGTGATGTGTTTCGTGTGAGGGCCGTTTGGGAGTTAGATGAAACTATTTTCCATCCACAAACTTTATCTGCTTCACGCGAGGCGAGAGACTTATCTCAAACCCGCATGCAGATTTCGGACTATCTTTTTAAGACCTATGCCAAAAGACGTGAACTCATGGGTGAGTATTTTCTACTTAAAAAGAAAGGGGATGATAAGGTCGTGATTGTTTTGGAGCAAATACGCTCTTTTACGGATCAATTAGATGCTTGGACCGATGAAAAATTTTCAAAAAAATGGTGGAGGGGAGAATGAAAACAATTTCTTTAATTCTCGTTATTTCTTTTTTTGTATCGTGTGCTCCAGTACTTAAATCCTCTTCATCTAATACAAGCAGCTCTTATCAAGACTCTGATAATACAAACACGTCTGAAAATACCAATGACGGGTCTGGCTCTCCAAACGACAAGGCGGGTTCTGTTGTCACTTATAATGATCAAGCTCCTGCATTGTTGATTATTAATGAGTTTTATTATGACGATGCTCAATCAGATACGGATGGTTATTTATTTATAGAATTGTATGGAACCCCGGGTGCTGGTCTTTCCGGTTATGCGGTGCGCTTTATCAATGGTGCTGATGGATTAAAGACGGATGATGTTGTGTTGGATGAGACGGCCGTGATTCCTGATGACGGCTATTTTGTTATTGCCGACTCTAAAACGGGAAGTGACTCTGAAACACATGTTGAAAATGCGGATTATATTTCTAATTTTGATCCTCAAAACGGGCCTGATGCTGTCCAGTTGATTGAGCCGTCTGGTGCCGTGGTGGATGTTTTAGGTTACGGACCAGAATTGGCGTCCACGGATTCAGAAGGATTGGTTTTATATGAGGGATCTCCGTCGATGCTCGTAGAAAAAGGCAGTAGTCTCAGCCGCGTCTTGCAAGCCGACACGGATAACAATGCCGCTGATTTTATAATTAATTTATCTCCTTCTCCAGGTACAGGGGAAGTGACTCCTATGGATGATCCCTCTGAAGTAGATACGGAATCGGTGGTTTCAACAGAAGCTGATGCGCTACTTACAGAATCAGAATCAAGTGTTTCTGATGTTCATTTCACCGAAGTGGTGACTGATCCGCAGCAAGATTGGAATGATAGTACTGATGGTGACGGTATTGCTTTTAACAGTATACCCGGCTCTGGCACCGTAGGAAGTACCGATGAATGGATTGAAATAAAAAACAGCCGTGATGTTTCTGTTGATCTCACCGGTTGGAGCTTGGCCATGAACGATGGAACGGATGTGACGGATGCTTTTTCTTCTTCTACATCTCTTTTTATTTTTTCTGATGGAGGTTCCCTCACTGATTTTCAATCGGGTGAGTCTTTGGTTATTGGCAACCCTCCTGGTGATATGAAAAATACTATTACTCTTGCTCTCTACGACAGCAGTAATGATCTTGTTGATGAGCTTAACATCGACGATTCTAATGCCGATGATCCTTCCAACGAATCCTACCAACTGCTTGATGATGATTCCTGGACCATGGGTGAGGCCAGCCCTGGGTTTTAAATTAACTACTTGCGGCCCTTGATTACCGTGTGGAGTTTGTTTTGAAAAAAGCTGCTTAAATTGTTACACAACTTTTTCTTGCCCCCATCGATAAAGGTTCCAATATATTAAAGTCAGTAGGGGGGGCATTTGCTTTTATGGTTCAAGCTGCTTCCTCACAGTCGGATTCTTCCGTTTTTCCTTATACCGATCTTCATGCCGATACGGCCATGAACCAACCAGGTACAGGGCCTTTGGCTGGTGTGTGGAAGGTGCTGACAAAACCTCTCCCTCATTTTTATCAGCAAGTGAATGAGTCTAATTTACAACGCCGTGTGGGTGGGGCTCAGGTTTTTTCTATTACCATGGAAGGGTTCCCGCCTGCTTATCGACAGTCTCATCGTTTTTATTCCTCAGTGGTGGCGGGCGCTCCCCGATATTCCGATGCAACCCGTTTCAATACGGTGGTCAATCAAATGGGGTGGATTTATGGCGAAGTCGATAAGTATCCCGCTTTTCTTCATTTAGGTCTTGATGCTCAAGGGCACGAAATGCCTTCCTCGGATCAATCCTTGGCTGTCTACATTGGAATTGAAGGTGCTGCTTTTTTGTCTTTCGGTAAAAAAGACATTGATGATTGGAAAAAATTTCTAGTTCGTCCTGATAATGGTCTTCCAACAAACCTGCCTCTTCCTACAGATGATGAACTGGCTAGCTTAGAAGGTCGGGTGAGTTATCTCAAACGAGTGGGGGTGTTGTATGTGGGGCTTAATCATCTGAATGGAGATGATTTTTCTGGCTCTGGTTTTTTCTTTTCCAAACATCATGGGAGTGGTCTGAGTGAACAAGGGAAGCAATTAGTTCAACTTCTTAATCAAGCCGGCATTTTGGTTGATTTAGCCCATGCCTCCCATCAAACCCAATTGGATATGATTGGGCTGTCAGAACTGCCTTTGATTGTGTCGCATGGTTATATTGCCACAAAACCAGGCCAGGCTCCCAATTGGCGACAGACCGATCCAAAAGTTTTGCAGGAAATCAAACGAACCGGCGGTCTATTTGGAGTAATTCTATCTAGTTATTATTTGAAAGAGGGGGTTAAGGCTTTTGTAGACCAAATTGATGCTCTGAAGCATGAAATGGGTGGGGTGGATAACATTGCCATTGGCTCCGATGCTGATGGGTTTGTTAATCTGATTATCAAAGACATGGATATCTCACCTGTCGTGACTGAAATGAAAAAACGCGGTTATACAGAAGCGGACATCCAAAAAATTCTTGTGGGTAACTTTGAGCGGATGATGCAGGCCCGGGAGTCTTGTCTGGCTGACCGATAACTCTGTGAAGATTTACCTGTTTTGAAGTGTAGAAGGTTCTTATTTGACATTTTTTCTTGTTTTCAGTTAGGTTACAACCTGCTCTCTCCAAGAAAATTAAGACGTGATATCACGGGGTCGTTATCCGGATTACTTTTTCTTTTAAAAATGCCTCCTTTAATTCTTCCTATTTTGGCTTTGGTTGGTTGCTCGTCTAACAATATTGAAAGGGAAGTTGAGATTCTTGCGGATGTTTGTTCAGACCCTCTTCCTGTAACAGTTGTCACGGATGATGAAGACACTAACGATGTTGTCTATGGTCGTATTGATGAGGTGACTGGTTTGATTGCAGATCAAAAGAGCTCATTTATTTGTGGTCTGGATAGTTTCTATTTCGAAGTGACCAATTCGGATGATTACTATGCTTATTTGGGGGGGGGAGGGGTTTATACCCCTGCGGGTATTTTAGATAAGAAAAGAAGCATTGCCGTTGTTTTACATCAGGATATGGTGGAGCCTCTTCTTGATCCCAATGCTACGGAAACAGACTATGAAGATACCCAAACCATGGTGGATATGACTATGGCGCATGAATTTTGCCATTATGCTACTGATGTAGCTTACAGTCCTGTTTTGGATACTTTTGCCAAGCTGACTTATACGCGCAAAGAAAACTGTAGCCGGTCTAACCCTGTTGATGAGCTACATGATTGCTGGGTATTAAATGACGATGCTGTAGCAAATGATTTTGTGGGCAATACTTCATATATTTTTTTCCATGATACCAATGCTGAGGTTAAAGGTATAGAAGGTGGGGGTAATGATTTTCCGATTCCTATGGTGTATGGAAGTAATAATATGGCTGAAAATTCAGCCCAAGCTTGTGTGACTGTTTTTCTGGACCAAACCGGGCTTATGAGCGTCAACTTAGTCGATGGTTACTCTTATACTCAAAATGCAGAGACAGGTTACGCTTTGATGCAAGAATATTGGGGTTATAACTAAACCTCATTCCCAACTCTCCCTTGACTTTACGCCGCGCTGTGTTAATTAACCTTTCGTTTTTTTTGACATATCTATCTTACCCATAATTTTATATAGGAAGGTTTTCTATGAAATATCGTTTGTATGCTCCCGGTCCCACTCCTGTTTCTGAAGATGTTTTGGTCGAAATGGCCAAACCTATTTGGCATCATCGTACACCCGCTTTTGAGAAGGTGATTGCTGAGGTGCGCGAAGGGCTTAAATGGTTGTTTCAAACCAAACAAGAAGTGTTGATTTTTGCCTCCAGTGGAACAGGGGCGATGGAAGGCTCCATTGTTAATACTTTTTCCAAAGGGGATCGTGCTCTTGTAGTGGATGGTGGAAAATTTGGGGAGCGCTGGTGGAAAATCGCCAAAGCTTATGGCTTGGAATATGATGTGATTAAAGTGGAGTGGGGCCAGGCTGTTAACCCGTCTGAAATCGAAAAGAAACTTAAAGAAAAAGAATACCGTGCGGTGTTCATTCAGGCGTCCGAAACCTCAACGGGTGTGGCTCATCCCATCAAGGCTATCGCGGATATCGTAAAAAAATATGACAACACTTTGTTGATTGTAGATGGTATTACCGCTGTTGGCGTGTTCCATCTTCCGATGGATGAATGGGGTATTGATATTCTTGTTTCTGGTTCGCAGAAAGCTCTTCAACTTCCTCCAGGACTTGCGTTTGCGGCCGTGAGCCAAAAGGCTTGGGGACTTATTGAAAAGAGTGATCTCCCTAAGTTTTATTTTAACTTCAAAACTGAAAAGAAAAATTTAGAACAAAATACAACAGCCTGGACGCCTGCTGTTTCATTAATACAAGGATTACGGGTGGTCTTGCAGAATATGAAAGCTGAAGGTTTGGAAAATATTTTCAAACGTCATGCAAAAATGGCAACAGCTGTTCGTGAAGCGGCTAAGGCTATTGGTTTAAAACTGTATGCTCCTGAGGCTCCTTCTGATGCTATTAGTGCCATTTGGGGTCCTGAAGGCATGGATGCCGGGCAAATTGTTAAAATTTTACGCAACGACTTCAATATGACCATTGCGGGAGGTCAAGATGCCGCAAAAGGAAAAATTTTCCGTATTGGCCATTTAGGTTATTACGATGCTATGGATATGATCACTGTTTGGAGTGGTATTGAAATGGCTTTGTCCAAAATGGGGTATAAGTTTGAAAAAGGTAAAGGCGTTGCGAAGATGATGGAAATTTTTGGAGGATAAAAACTTAAGGTTCAACAGGCTCACCCTGTCCTTGAAAGGGACGCCCTGAGTGCTGTCGAAGGTTAAATATTATGCGCGTTCTTATTTCTGACAGTCTTTCTGAAGCGGGTTTAGATATTCTTAAAAAAGCTAAAGGGTTGGAAGTTGATTATCAACCCACCGTTCACAAAGACGTTGAAAAGCTCAAAGCCGCTTTAAAAACGGCTGATGCCATAGTCATCCGCAGCGGCACCAAGCTGACGGCTGATGTGCTCTCGGTTGCCGAAAACCTTAAAGTGATCGGACGCGCGGGTATTGGTGTGGATAACGTTGATGTGGCGGCCGCCAGTAAAAAAGGCATTATTGTTGAAAACACACCTGGTGGTAATACAATCACAACAGCGGAACATGCTATTGCGATGATGTGTGCGCTGACTCGTGAAATTCCTCAAGCAACTGCTTCCATTAAAAGTGGTAAATGGGAAAAAAATCGCTTCATGGGAAGTGAGCTGTATCAAAAGACTTTAGGTGTGATTGGTTGTGGAAATATCGGTAAAATTGTTGCGGATCGCGCGCTTGGTTTGAAGATGAAGGTGATCGCCTTCGATCCTTTTTTAACCGAAGACGTGGCGGAAAAAATTGGTGTGGTCAAAGTCGAGTTGGATGACTTACTCAAAAGTGCCGACTACATCACACTTCATGTTCCTAAAAATGAAAAAACGGCTAATTTGTTGAATGAGCAAGCTTTTGGAAAAATGAAGAAGGGTGTTTATATCATCAACTGTGCCCGCGGTGGCATTATCAACGAGCCCGATTTAGCAGCGGCTATTGAAAAAGGGATTGTTGCTGGCGCCGCTTTAGATGTTTTTGAAAAAGAACCGGTGGATCCAAACAACCCTCTTCTTAAGTTGGACAAAGTGATTTGTACTCCGCATTTAGGAGCAGCTACAGAAGAGGCTCAAGAAAATGTGGCCCTTGATGTGGCTCGGCAAATTGTTGCTTACCTGATTTCCGGAACTATTGAAAACGCAGTGAATGTGCCTTCCGTTTCCGGTGAAGTCTTATCGGTTCTACAACCTTATATTTCTTTGGGTGAAAAACTAGGGTTGTTACATGGGCAATTAGCTCGTTCGGCTCCTTCAGAGGTGGTGATTGAGTTTGGTGGTGAAATTACAAAATTGCCTACGGCCCCCATTACTATTGCCATTCTACAAGGTCTTCTTTCCCCCATGTTAGAGGGAGAATCGGTTAATTCGGTTAACGCCACTTTCATTGCCCGTGAGCGTGGTATTAAGGTGACCGAGTCTAAACAAGCCAGTATCCAGAATTATACCTCTTTGGTAACGGTAACTTTGAAATCTAAAGAAGAAGCCCGCACCATAGCCGGTACTATTTTTGGAAAAATACATCCTCGTATTGTTCGTTTGGATGATTACTATCTGGAAGCTGTTCCTGAAGGAAAGATTCTGGTCATCCATAATGAAGATAAACCAGGAGTTGTGGGTAATGTGGGAACGCTTTTGGCTAAAAATAATATTAATATTTCCCGTTTGCAGTTGGGATTAAGTAGTAAAGTCCGTGAAGCGACAGCTTTTTATAATGTGGAAGGCCAAATTACTGAAGCTGTTTTAACGGAATTGAAAAAAGTCCCGGGTATTCTTTCTGTACAACAAGTTCAACTTTAGTTTTTCTAATTCATGTCCAAAATCATCATTGTCGGTGCTCAATGGGGTGATGAGGGAAAAGGTAAAATCGTTGATATTTTCACCGAATTTGCCGATGCCGTCATCCGTTTTCAAGGTGGGAATAACGCTGGTCATACCATTATTGTGGCCGGGCAGAAGACGGTGTTGCATCTTATTCCTTCCGGTATTCTGCATGAAGGTGTGGTCTGTGTTATTGGCAATGGAGTGGTTGTTGATCCTGAAGTCCTTTTAGAAGAAATCAAATCTCTTAAAGCAAAAGGCTTTTTAAAAGATGATGCTCAATTACGGGTGAGTGAATCGGCCCATCTGATCATGCCTTATCATAAAAAGCTGGACTTGCTTCGTGAAGAAAGAAAAGGAAAAGATAAAATTGGGACTACGGGCCGTGGGATTGGGCCGGCTTATGAAGATAAAATGGCCCGAAAAGGAATCCGCTTTTGTGATTTAGAAAACCCTGAAGAATTTAAGAAAAAACTGACCTCTCTTCTTAATCGCCGTAATGAACGCTTTGAAAAACTATTTCAAACTCAGCCTTTTGATATAGAAAAAATATTTAAAGATTATATGTTTATGTATAGTCATTTAAAGAAATACATAACAAACACTTCTCTCTTAGCTCATCGACTGATTAAAGATAAAAAGAAGATTTTATTTGAAGGAGCCCAAGGGACTAACTTGGATGTTGATCATGGTACTTACCCTTTTGTCACTTCTTCTAACACGGTTGCTGGGGGGGCTTGTACTGGAGCCGGGGTGGGTCCTACCGCTATTGATGAAGTGATTGGGATTACCAAAGCGTATACAACCCGGGTGGGTTCTGGTCCTTTCCCTACGGAATTAAATGATGAGACTGGTGCTGAGCTTCAGAAAAAGGGAGGGGAGTTTGGGGCGACTACAGGGAGACCTCGTCGTTGTGGTTGGCTCGATTTAGTAGGGCTTAGGCATGCCGTTCGGGTGAATGGGATGACGGGTTTAGTGATTACCAAGTTGGATGTGCTTAGTGGATTTAAGTCTATTAAAATAGCTACAGCCTATGAGATTAATGGTAAACGGGTGGAGGAGTTGCCGGCCAGTTTGGAAGATATTAATCAATGCCGGCCTCTCTATGAAGAAGTTCCCGGCTGGAGTGAATCACTCAGTGGGATTAAAAAATTTGAAGAATTACCTTTAAATGTAAAGAGTTATGTTAAAAAAATTCAAGATTCACTTGAAATACCAGTTATTCTTCTTTCCATCGGGCCTCAACGCGGGGAAGATATTGTGATCCGGAATCCATTTGGGGAATAAGCCAGTTTTTTACCTTCTGTCTCGTTGACTCTCTTGATCAGTTCTTTTCATTCATTTCAATACATCAGTGTCTTTTCGGGTGGCTCGAGAACATTCAAGTTACGGCATGATCATAAGCTGGCGTGACTTTCTTGCAAGAGGGACTTGTTTAGCCTTCCTTCTTTTGCAGCCTGCAATAGAGCGCTCATGGCCTGGTAGTATAAAGAGCCATCGTAGGACATAAGAATATAATCAACCCCAGCATTTAATGCTTTAATACTGGCTTCCCCGACGCTTCCCTTTGCTTTATAAATAGGCCCCATAGCAAAATCATCTGTAATTAAAATACCGTTAAAGCCCCAGCTTTTTCGAAGATAAGACACCATTTTTGAAGATACGGAAGCGGGATTGTCAGGATCCATGGTGTCTACAATCACGTGCCCTAGCATGATAGCGCACGGTTTGAGTTGGCTGACCGCTTTAAAAGGGGCCCAATCATTTTTTTCTAAAAAATCCAGGCTATCTTGAATATGGCCTGTGACTAAATGCGTATCCCCGACAACACGGCCTAAGCCTGGAAAGTGTTTTAATGTAGGGGTGACGCCGTTTGCAATCATCGCTTCGGCATAGCTTGTGGCTACTTGGATGACTTCTTGCGGATTATCCGAAATGGCACGTTTAAAAATTTGGCTATGAGGATCATTGAACATTGTTTTAGGTCTAATTTTAAGATCTACGACGGGGCTCAAATTCATGTTAATGCCGAGGGCTTTCATTTTTGATGAGGTTTGCAGTGAAATATTTTTGATGAGATCGAGCGTGTTTGCCGAATGATGGATATCATTAAATAGAAGTGATAGAGAAGGAGTTGGAGGAATTAATGGATTAAGTCGCGAAATTTCACCGCCTTCCTGATCTGCTGTGATGATTAAAGGAGGTAGCCCTTGTCGTTCGCGGATAGATTGTAATTCGTTAATTTTTTTTGCTATATCCTCAAAAGTGCGGCCTCCAATATTTTTTGTAGTAATGTAGAATCCTCCTACCATACCCCGTGAAGCTAAAAAACGTGCTTGATCGAAGTTTTCAAAACCAACGATAAAATGTTCTCCTAGTTCCCTTACCAGCCTAGGACTGCTGGTTACGACCTGTAGCCGATAACTGAGCCTTTGTGCTTCGAAAAACAGAATGCTCCCGCAGGTTAAGGCCAAAAGAAAAAGTATTTTTCCATTTTTGTTGGGATTTTTTATTTCGTGATAAAATGCTTGGGTAGCCAGAATAAGAATGACTAAAAAGTCGTAAGGCCGGTAGGGCAGCATGTATGGAGCGTTGAAATTGAAAGCAATAGGCAGCAGTGCCAGTGGCCATAATCTTTTTAAAATGTTGATGACGTTGATATTTTTCATAAATTCTCCATGTCCTTCCAGCGGAAGAAAGAGGTTGGTTTTGTATAGTGTTTAAGTGTGGTTGTCGTGTCGTCGACAAGGATGACTTTTTTGGAGGTGCCATTAGCTTCAATCCACCAATGATTTCCTAAGTAAGCAAATACGTGTGTTTTACCTTCATTCACTGCTAAATCTCCCGGATGTAGAGGTAAAATCGATGTGTTTTTAATCTGGGGCGTCACACCTAAAGGCTTAAACCAATGAGACAATTCGATATCGGCCGCCCTAAAATCTTCCGCTTTAATTTTAATGGCGTTCCAGACGTAAGGGGGATAGGCGGTAGTTAACCCTACTTGCAACAGGCTGCGGTAATACGCTCTGCGAATGAGGCCTGAACAATCAATGCCGCGTGTTCCTTCGCCCCCCCAAACATAAGGTGTATTGATTTGTTCCACCAAATTTCCCACATAAACTTTTTGTAATACGTGTGTCGGGGGGTACTGCAGCCTCATGAAGCCTGACAAAATCACCAGAACTAAAATTTTTATAAAATGTGTTTTCAAGAATATCATAAAAAAAGAGGCATCCGTTTTGTGGGACGGATGCCTCTCCTCTATTTAGGTGTTGGTTTCTTTTTCCAAAGTATACCAATTGATTTTGCGGGTGATGAACATGATGAAGCCTAAAATAATGAATAAGCCCAAAGATCCCATCAGGAGAGCAAAGTCTTCTGCTCGTAGTAAGATGTAGAGATAGATATAAAGTCCGGATAATAAACCGCCTAAAAGTAGGGCGCGTTTGCCTTGTTTTAAGATAGAATGGCTGTATCCCGTAATCAGGCCTACAATGCCGATTGAAGAAAGGACATAGGCTACGCCGAAGGAGATGTGTTCGGATAGCGCCAGTAACATCAAGTAGAAGAGGGATAATCCACAACCCACTAGCAAATATTGTAGAGGATGGATTTTTAGTTTAAGGACCACTTCAAACAGGAAATAAGCCACAAATGTGAGTAAGATAAATAAAGCGGCGTACTTGATACTGCGATTGGCGGATTGATAGACATCCACCGCCTTAATCAGTTCCACACCAAAAGTGGGAATACCATTGTAATGATTATCGTATCTACTTTGTCCGTTGTCCGTGATTTTGTCTAAAAGCGTGTCAAAATCTTTGCCTACTTCTTGACGGATTTGCCAATCGGCTTGAAACCCTTTTTTGGAAATAGTGTGGAGGGCTGGGTAGTCTCCAAAAAAACGTGGGCTATCCCAAGAAGAGAGTAGGCTTACATCCATTTTAACGGCTGTGGGGGTAAAGCTTAATTCTTCACTGGAATTAAATTTAAGTTCCAAGCTGAAATCATGGGAGTTTTGAGCTGTATTGGAAAGATCAACCGGAATATAAAGACTTTCGCCTTTTAGGGGAGTCCAAGCATTTTCCATTTTTTCAGACATCATGTCTTTGAGGTAGGCAACATTAAGAGACGTATTATCCCATTTTAAGGTTACATCTTCCTGAAGGCTGCGCAGGCTCGATAAGCTCAAGGTAATAAAAGAGTTTTTCCAAAGAATATTGCTGGAACGAATGCCAGATGGAAACTGATTGGTGCCTGCAAAATTACCACTGACTTGCAACGAGGTTTTATTGACAATGCTTTCAAAAATTCCCAGCTTTCGGATAGAAGGAGATATTTCTCCCGACATTTTTAAGCTGTCAGGAAAGATATAGAGAAAGCGTGTATTCACAACGGTCTCTTTTTTAATGATGCTGGTTTCTTCGTAAGGAATGACAAGAATGGGGCCAATAATCATTTGAGATTTTCCCCAAATTTTATTGATGTCTGTGACGGCTTGTATTTGTGTGTTTTTTCGTTCCCCGATTAATGAATGAATCATATGGGCCGGTATCATGAGGATAAGCATCAAAAAGCCGATGATGCCTATTTTAAGGCCGAAAAGAAGGCTGCTTGTTTTAAAGCGATCGTTAGGTGGTAGCATGGTGTTGTTCCGGCCGGGAGGAGCTGAAGACTCTTAATGGATCCTCATGCAGCCCGGCCTTTTTTAAACACCTTGCGATAACGTAATGAAGAAATTTTGAACGAAAGATGAAAAGATGATGAATTGTTTGTGAAGATTACTTCTTTTCCGGTAGTGGGTCAGTGTGACGTTGCGTGGACGAAAAAATCGTCATGTGGACCCTAGGGGCGTTTCAGCTAACGCGGTTAAAGAGAATAAAATAAAAAAGAGGGTAAATGTTTTTTTCATAAAAAAGTTAGCTCGATGGAAGCGCCTCCTGTAGAAAGGTTATTGGCCGTTATAGTAGCTTCATGTAATTCCATAATCAACTTAACAAAACTTAATCCTAAACCGGTGCTTTTCTTGCCTGTATCGGGTCGTGGAAGAGAGTAGAAGCGGTTGAATATTTTAGGAAGGGCGTAATCCGGAAAACCGGGGCCGGAGTCTTCAATACGAATTTTAATGACGCCATTGCTTTTTAGACCTTGTACGACAATGCGGCCTTGTTGTGGTGTAAACTCAATGGCATTGACCAATAAATTAATGAAAGCTTGCTCCAAAAGAAGGGGTTCACCCACTATGTGAAGGTCCATTGGCACATGGTTTTCCAAGGTGATATGTTTATCCCAGAGTAAGTTTTCGACGTGGCTAATACTTTTATCCATAATGGACTTAAGGTCCACTGAGGTTTTTCCTTCCAATTCTGTTATATTTTCCAAATTGCTTAATTGAAGCATGCGATCGACTAATGAACGCATACGTTCTGTTTCGGTCCGGATATTTTCTAAAAATTTTTTTCGTTCCACTTCTGGCATATTTTCATCAATCAACTCGGAAGCTCCTTGAATAGCGGTGAGCGGGCTTTTTAATTCGTGGGTTAAACTTTGAACGTATTCTTCAACATATTTTTTGCCTTCCAGGGCTTTTTTCATTTCTTCAAAGGCTTGGCCTAATTCCACAATTTCATTCCCGGAAAGTCGGGGTGGGGCGATTTTTTTTCCATCCCGGACGTTGCGCGCGTAACGGGTTAATAAGTGTAAAGGGCGTGTCAGCCATAATGAGGCCCCCATGCCGATAAGAATAAGAATTAAAGCTGCGATGAAGGCGGCTCCAACAAAATGGGGACGTGCGGATTCAATAAATAAGTTAATGCTGGTTGTAGGTTTGGCCACAGTGAGTGTGCCGATTAGAGATCCGTCTTTAATAATGGGGGCGGTGACATGCAAGACAGATTCTAAGTTATGGGGATTGTCCGTATGGCTCGTGCGTGCGCCGTATTGGCCATGTAAGGTGAGCCATACATTGCGCCATTGGCTATAGTCTTGTCCTACATCCGTGCCGGAAGAGTCAAACACAACCCATCCCTTCTCATCTGTGATGTAGACACGTAAATCCACATTCGTTTTAGTGAGTTGATAAATTTGTGCTTTAAAACTTCGATCGGATACTTCTTTAAAAATTTGTTTTAGTAAGGCTGGCGTTGTTTGTGGTGACCTTTTGATTGTGTCAGCTACAAAACCCGCTAAAGTTTCGGCGGTATCTACTAAACTTTCTTCCACCGATTCCAAATAACGCGGGCGCAGTTCGTCCAAAATCCATCCGGAAAGATAATAAAATCCGCCTGCGATGGTAATGGCAAACGCGATGATAAAGCGAAGTCGGATACTCACGACTCCTCCTTAAGGGAATAGCCCAGCCCCCGATGTGTTTGAATGGGGTCTAGCTTGGGGGCTACACGTTTGAGTTCTGCACGAATGTTTTTGATGTGAGCATCAACAGTTCTATCCAAGCTGGACTCCGGAGAATCCCATGCTAAATCCATCAACTGATCCCGTGAGTAAACGCGCCCCGGATGGCTGATTAAAATCTGTAATATTTTATATTCTGTTCTAGATAGAGTAAGGTCTTTTTGCCGATAAGAAATTTTTTTCTTGTCCTCATCTATAACAAAATGAAGAGGCTTAGCCTCCGTAGCTTGAGTGTAGGGAGGGGGTTCGGAGGAGTGAGTAGAGAAGTGACTAGGAGGATTTCTTCTCATCAAGGCTTTTACCCTTGCCGCAATTTCCCGCGGACTGAACGGTTTGACGACATAATCATCCGCCCCAATTTCCAATCCGACGACTTTATCAATTTCTTCCCCGCGTGCAGTTAAAAACAGAATGGGCGTGTTGTGTGTTTTACGGATGTCGCGACAAAGCTCAAATCCGCTTTGGTCTGGTAGGCCCACATCCATGATGATGCAGTCTATTTTTTGGGAATCTAAAGTCTTTTTGGCATCTAAGGCTAAATTTTTCCAAATGGTCTCAAACCCTTCTTTTTTTAAGGTGTAGGTTAGCGTATCGGCAATCGCAGGTTCATCTTCCACAATCAATATAAGCCCATGAGACATAGTGCTGTAATATCATGAGCTTAAGAAGGAGTCCAAGAGCTTATTTTTAGCAACTTTTTGAAAAATAGGCCGATAAAGACTGAAGTGAATATCAAGGGATAGGTGTTTTATGACGAGTCTTGGGTCTTTACAAGCTACCTTTGCAGTGACTTATGCTGGAACTGCTCCTGCTGAGGCAACGCCTCCGCCTAGCGCTGAACAGGTGGACTGCTCCGATACTTCGTCTCTTAAAAGTTCTGATCCAACCCGGTTTGCTTCTCTGTGTTCGGGCCAAAGTCAGAGTGTGCCTCCTTCTGAAACTCAACCACAACTTACTTTTTATAATCTTGCAGATTACTATAACGCTAACGCCTCTTTTAAGGCGGCTATAACGACACCAAACAATTGGTCGTATACTACGCTTGATAGAAACATTAATCCAATTCGCGAAGCAACTGCAGACACGGTTAATGGAGTATTTAAAAGGGTTTGGGATACTTTGCCTCAAAAAGAGGTGATCTCTACTTTGTTGACGGATTTCACAATTGATACCAGTGCTTGGTTGGATACACCAGAAACTCACGATCAAGTTGTTGCCTTTTTAAAGGACCCTAAGTCGATTAAATCACTTACTCTCATTGAAGTGGCTACTGATTGTCGCGTTGTACGTCTTTATCGTGTTACTCCGCAAACAGGAGAACCTTTTGTATTGGCACATATTCAAATTCTGAAATCATTAGAAGATACGCCAATGCGTAGTTTTACTATTGCTGAAGCTGACGCCGCGTATTTAAATAAAGCCGCCTTAATCAATAAGCTTGTTCAGGGGGATACTGTAGATTTTAAATCAGAAATTATATCAGAAAATGTGAGCCAGATTACCACTTATGGCTCGGAGCAATCCACTGCTCGCATAGTTGATAATGTTAAGACTGATTGGGATCCTATTAAAGAATTAATGCCGCCACCGGAGGCGGTTGCTCCAGCGATCCCAGTCGCTTCATTGCCGGTTGCAGCTTCTGCAACATCGGATGTTGCATCAACGGATTCTATAAAAACTCAGGTCGGTCCCTCGGCCCAAGCTAAAAAACAAAAAAAATCACATGAGCGTCCCTCACGTGAACCGTGGCGTTTATCTAAGCCCCAAGTTGAAGGGGAGGCGGCTATTACAGTTAAAGGAGGGCTCTATAAGCCTACAGGTCAATCGAATCGGACCAATCCTGATTATACAGCCTATGACGCTAAAGCGGCTTTTACCCTCGGCAGTTATTTTAGTTTATTGAGAGTGGGAAATGAAAAAATAGGCCTTCAATTTTTAAGCCCGGAAGTTGTGGGCAATTTTGGTGGTGGCAGTTTCTGGTCTGCGGGTAGCGAAGATGCCAGTAAATTAGGTGTAGGCTTTGCTGAACTCTCGTTGAGAGATTATCCAATGACTGTTGATGGGAATTGGGGCCATATTGGTTTAGGTGCATCTTTTACGGTCACTGGTGGCGTTGATATTGGACATGTGTTTGTTGCCGATGAAGAAGTGAATGTGAGCCCTGAAAATGGAGGGTTAAATCGCTCTTTTGGATACGGCCCTATTTTATCTGTTTATGGGCAAAAAGTTTATTTGAATTTAGCTTACGAAATGACTCCAAACAGAACGGTACGAGGAGACATGGCTCTCTACCCAGGTCAACCTAATGGTTTGGATTTAGGAACAAAGGACGACCCTTCTCAAGTTGTTACTTTGAGTCTAGGTTCTCACTTTTAAGGAAAGAAGTTATGTTGCCTCTTTTATTATTATTAGGCTGTGCCACTACACCTCTTCCGGAAGATGCTGATGGCGATGGTGTGGCTGACTCCATTGATTGTGGCCCGGAAGATCCAAGTATTAAGGGGGCTAATGAACAAGGAGATGGAACTACCAGTGTCTATATAGATGCCGATAATGATGGCTATGGTTTAAAAGGAAGTGAGGCTCTGTGGGTTTGTTCCAATAATATTCCTACAGGATATGTGACTAACGCTGATGATTGTGATGATGAGAATGCCGACGTAAATCCCAATGCCCAAGAGGTTTCTGATGATGGTGTTGATAATGATTGTGCCGATGGTGATTATCACGAGCCAATTCAAACCGCCTATACCGATGTCGATGGCGATGGCTATGGTGACCCTGATACAGGGGCCAGCTACACTGAAAGTGAAATTGAAGAGTCGGCCGGATTGTTGGTGGATAATGGAGATGATTGCGATGACAGTGATGCCTCCGTGAACCCTGGTGCCGATGAAGTTTGTGATGGTGTCGATAATAATTGTGATGGGGAAGTTGATGAAAACACCGCTACAGATGCTGTGACTTGGCATGAAGATGCTGATGGTGACGGCTATGGAAACTCTGAAAATACTTCGCTGTCTTGTGATCAACCTGAGGGTTTTGTTGATAATACAAATGATTGTGATGATACAGATTCTGATATTAATCCCGCCGTTGCTGAAATCTCTTATGACGGTATTGATCAGGACTGTGATGGCTATGACCTGACCGATGTTGATGGGGATGGCCACGATGCCCTTGAAGTTGGTGGTGATGATCCTGATGACACGGATGCGACAATCTACCCGGGGGCAGAAGAAATTCCTTACGATGGTATTGATCAAGATGGGGATGGCTATGACCTCACCGACGTTGATGAAGATGGTCACGATGCTCTTGAAGTTGGTGGTGATGATCCTGATGACACGGATGCGACAATCTATCCGGGGGCAGAAGAAATTCCTTACGATGGTATTGATCAAGATGGGGATGGCTATGACCTGACCGACGTTGATGGTGATGGCTATGATTCTTCTGCCGTTGGAGGCCTTGACTTTGACGATGATGATGCTTCCATCAATCCGGATGCCGAAGAAATTCCTTATGACGGCATCGACCAAGATTGTGATGGCGATGACTTAACCGATGTCGATGGCGATGGGTTTGATTCATATGAAGTAGGCGGATTAGATCTTAATGACAATGATGCCGCTATTAATCCTGAGGCAACGGAAGTGTGTGACGGTGTGGATAATAATTGCGATGGTGTCATCGATGAAGATACGGCCGCTGATGCCCCAACGTGGTATATCGATGCAGACGGCGATAATTATGGCGTTACTGACTCTTCAACTCAGGCTTGTGAAGCTCCCGAAGGTTATGCGGCCCCCTCGACTGATTGCGATGATGAAGATGCCTCTCTCAACCCTGGAGTTGAAGAAACAAACGATGGTATCGACAATAATTGTGATGATGTTATCGATAATGAACTTTACCTGGCTACTGATGAAGCGATTCAAACCATTACGGGCACTGGTGCTAAACAAAAACTAGGGGATGGTATTAATTCTTTAGCTTCCTTTGGTGATCTCGATGGCGATGGTGTTGATGATTTTGTTGTCGGTGTACCGTATTACTCTACAAATATGGGGGAGGCATGCGTTATTCCCGGAGGGGGCAGTGGGGAACAAACGTTAGCCGAGGCCAGTGATTTTTGTTTTACCGGTGAAACCGCAAAATCTTATACCGGCCGTTCTGTTGCCAATTTAGGAAATTCTTTAGACGGTGAGTCTACTTTAGGTATTTCTTCCTTTGAAACAGATACTGTTTATTTAATGGGTATGGCAGACATACCTACCGATGGCAGCAGTATAAGTTTGTCTTATGCGAGTGATCGCATGAGTGGTGAGAGTGGTAGTTATTTTGGTTATCGCTTATCAGCGGGTGATTTGGATGGTGATGGTGTTGACGATGTGGTTGTGGGCGCCCCAGGAGATAATTCTGGTGATGGATCTGTTCATTTATTTTTAGGCCCCGTTTCGGGGGAGCTTTCTGATTCTGATGCTGATACTACTTTGGCAGGAGATGCCTCCAGTGAACAAGGGGCAGCCGTTTTTTTAAATGCCGATTTAGATGGTGATGGCTACAATGATTTAGTTTCCTCAGAAGACTATTATGGTAGCGATTCCCAAGGTCGTGCGATCGTTTCTTTTGGAAATGGCAGTGGAAGTTTAACTCAGGATGTAACTATCGATGGCGGGTCTGCCGATGATAATTTTGCAACAGGCTTTGCCGCTATTGAAAACACTGGAGATCTACCTTACCTTGTTGCAGGTAATGTGAATGCCTCCACCGACGGTTATAATCATAACGGAGCTGCTTATATTTTTGATGCCATCAATGGTTCAGCAACTTCACTTAATGTTTCCGATGCCCTTCAAACTCTCTCCGGTGATTCTGATGATGTAAGTTGTGGTAATATCGATGTGGGGCATTTGCAAAGCGATGGTATCAATAATGATTTAATCATTGGTTGTAATTATCAAGATACCGATTTGCTCCGTGCAGGTGTTGCCTATACGCTTGATAATGATTCTCTCCTCAATTCTTCAACATTAACTTTAGGGATCACTCAAACATCGGCTTCTCTTTATGCGGGAGATAGTACTAAAGATGATGCGGCCAGTTCTTTGTTATGGGCGGATACAACAGGAGATGGTTTGGATGACGTCGTGATCGGTGTTCCTGGTTTCGATTCTGCTTCCACGGATATTGGTGGGCTTTTAGTTATTCCTAATCATCGGAGTGAATAATGAGAATTTTTATTACAATCTTATTGCTCCTTAGTTTTTACGTGCCGGTGGCTTATGCCATTGATGCCGATGGGGATCGCTATAACTCCCGTGTTGATTGTGATGATTCCGATCCTGATGTTCATCCCGGAGCGGTGGAAATTTGTGATGGTGTGGATAATAATTGTGATGGTGTTGTCGACGAAGGTACGGCTGTGGATGCTGCCGTGTGGTATGCGGATGGGGATGAGGATAGTTATGGGGATTCTACTATAAGTATGACGGCTTGTGACCAGCCCGCTGGATATATAGCCGATAATTCCGATTGTGATGACAACGACTCTAGCATTTATCCCGGTGCGGCTGAACAATGTAATAGCGCTGATGATGACTGCGATGGAACTGTTAATAATGGTATTGTTTTTCAAGATTACTATTCTGACGCGGATGAGGATGGTTACGGAGATTCGAGTGTAAGTGTCAATTCCTGCGCTGCTGTTACAGGTTATGTTACAGATTCTTCTGATTGTGATGACACGAACGCGAATATTCATCCCGATGCCACAGAACAATGTAACGGCGTTGATGATGATTGTGACGGTACTGCTGATAATGGTGTTGTTTTTCAAGATTACTATTCTGACGCGGATGAGGATGGTTACGGAGATTCGAGTGTAAGTGTCAATTCCTGCGCTGCTGTTACAGGTTATGTTACAGATTCTTCTGATTGTGATGACACGAACGCGAATATTCATCCCGATGCCACAGAACAATGTAACGGCGTTGATGATGATTGTGACGGTACTGCTGATAATCACATTAGGTTTAAAAATTATTACCTCGATGCGGATGGAGATGGTTATGGGGACGTTAGTTCAACGGCCGTCAATAGTTGTGAGGCTATCTCTGGCTATGTGACCGATAATACCGATTGTGATGATACCAATGCCAGCATCAATCCGGATGCTGTCGAAATTAATGATGATGGCATCGATCAAAACTGTGATGGGGCCGATGCAGTCTCCGGTAACGGTGGAGGAGGAAATAACGGCGGTGGATCTGGCGGCTCTGGGGCCAATCCTTCTACTAACGCTGGTAGTGGTGGTGGCTCTTCCGGAGGAGGGTGTGCTTTACAAAATACATCTGGATTTTCTGCCTTTCCATTTTTTATTTTATTACTTATTCCATTGTTAATGTCATCCCGGCGAAAGCCGGGATCCAAGTGATTTAAAATGGACCCCGGCTTACCATCCGCCAGGGTGACTCCTAATAAATCTGTAAAAAATTTCAAAATGAGTCACTACTCATCATTTCTTCCTCTTGACTAATTTCTATTTTTCTCTAACCTTAATTTAATTGTGATATCTTATCGTAACATTAAATCACTTGCTTGTTTTTTCGCCGTTCTTTTTTTTCTATTTTCTGTTGAGTTATCCTCCCATGTTCACCCAGATAAAAAAGATGTAGAGACATGTTCTTTGTGTGTGGCGGCTCATCATGCCAAAGCTGAAACTTCTTCGATTAACTCACCGATGGTGGCGCCTCAGCTACTTTATTGGGGGAATATAGAACGGCCTCCCTCTCACATTTCTTCTTTTTTAGTAAAAAATCTTCCTCCAGCGCGAGCTCCTCCTCTCGTTTAAACTTTATCATTTAACTTGTTTTACGCATTCATCATTTCCGCGAAGCCACAATGTGGCAAGGTGGGAATCCATGGTTTGACCTAACTTCGCCAAAGGCGACGTTAAGGCAGGTAGATTCACCATGTTCTTTGGGTCTGGAACCCCCGGCAGTTTCATTTTTTACAGGAAAAATTTATGAATAAAATAATTCTCATATTCCTTATCTCATTGGGTTGTGCTCTTTCTTTTTCTGTGAGTGCTTCTGAATTAGACGATCTCAAGGCTGAATTGGCAGTACAAAAAGAACAAATTGCAAAACAACAGGTTCTTTTGGAAAGATTAGAGAAGCGGATTGCTGAACAGGAAAATAAAAGATCAAAACAAACTGTAACTTCATCAACACCGACCTCATCCATTCCATCAGCAGTGGCTGCTTCTACAGAGGCGCCTCCTGTAGATTACGGGCAAATAGGACCAATCTCTTATCCTAAAACCAGTGCTGCTAGTAAAATGCTGCCGGATATTTCTCTGATTGGTTCTTTTGCTGCAGCCGTGTTTGAGGATGATCCGGGAGAGAATGGCCACAATCCCTCGCGAACTGGGTTTAATCTTCAGGAAATAGAACTAGGTATTCAATCCGTTGTGGATCCTTATGTGCGTGCGGATGTTTTTCTTTCGTTTCATGAAGAAGGTGTTGAGTTGGAAGAAGGCTATCTTACCACTTTGAGTCTTCCTAAGGGATTTCAAATACGTGGTGGAAAAATGAAAATGCCTTTTGGTCGATTTAACCAAACTCATTTGGAAAAATGGTCTTTTGTGGACGACCCTCTTATTAGCAATATTATTTTCGGAGGTGAGGGTTTTAATGAACTCGCTCTTGTCCCTAGTTATCTTTTTCCAACACCTTTCTTTTTTCAATTGGAAGCGGGGATAAGCCAAGGAGAAAGCGAAGGTAATTTTGATGGAGCCAGCAAAGGTGACATGGCCTATTCAGGACGCCTGTCGGCTTCTTTTGACCTTGATGACACCACCTTTCTCTTGGGTTCTTCTTTTGCCACCGGTTTTAATGCTAGCGGAGACGATAATAGAACAGATGTTTATGGCGGTGATTTTCTTGTAAAATGGAAACCTGATCCCAATAAAGGAATAAGTTGGCAGACGGAATATATTCATCGTCACCGCCAAGTGCCAAGGGATAATCAAAATATCGGTGGTATTTATACTGAATTATTGGGGCAATGGAGCAAGCGGTGGCAAGCGGGTGCACGCTTTGATTTTGTGGGCTTACCGTCAATGGGTAGTCAACAATGGCGTATGGGGCCTATGCTTAAATTTATGCCAAGCGAATTTTTAAGTCTTCGGGCTCAATATGAGTTTGATGATGCAACAGCTTCAGATGGAAACCAAGCGGGGTATTTGCAAGCTACATTTAATGTTGGGCCCCATGGGGCTCATAAATTTTAATGATGTGATAACTTCCCCTAACCCCCTCTTATTTTGAGAGGGGGAATTTCTCCCCTTAAAATAAAGGGAGGTTAGGAGAAGTTATAGAAATAAAAAAATGAAAAAAATATTTTTGATAGTTTTCTTATTTATGTGTCCACATTTGGTTCATGCCAAACTTAATATTGTGACCACGACTTCCGATTTAGCTTCTTTGGCCAAAGAGGTTGCCGGAGATTTGGCCGATGTCACATCGATTGCCCGTGGCGATCAGGACCCTCATTTTTTAGAGGCTAAACCTAGCTTTGTGGCTTTGCTTAATCGAGCAGATGTTCTGATTGATGTGGGTTTAGAATTGGAAGTTGGTTGGTTGCCTGTGTTGACGGATCAGGCACGCAATTCTAAAATCATGTCAGGACAACCGGGTAGAATTACAGCTACGGAAGGGATCCGAATTTTAGAAATACCAACAGGACCAGTTGATCGATCGATGGGGGATGTGCATCCCCATGGAAATCCTCATTATTGTTTAGATCCTCGTAATGGTCTTATTATTGCTCATTCCATTATGGAACGCCTTCAATCAATTGATCCGCCTCATGCCGCTGTATACAGGAAAAACTTTGATGATTTTTCCAGTCGTTTCAAGTCCAAAATGGTAGCTTGGCAGGGGGGAGCCCAAAAACTTAAAGGGGTGTTGGTGGTGGCCCATCATCGTTCTTTTTCTTATCTCTTTAACTGGTTGGGGATGGAGCTTTTCGATGTGATCGAGCCAAAACCTGGTATTCCGCCACCTCCCGCTCATATTGTAGATTTAATTCAAAAAATTCCTACGGCGCACGTTAAAATGATTTTAGCTGAGAACTACTACGATCCTAAGCCAGCCAATGAATTATCAAAAAAAACGGGTGTGCCGGTTCTGCATCTGCCTGCGTCAGTAGGAGGGGATAAGGGGATCAATTCTTATTTCGATTTATTCGACTCTATGTTGCAACAAATGACGGGGGCTTTATAAATACCATGAATGCAATTCTATTTCTTCTTCCTGCTTTTTTGGCCTGTTTAATTTTAACAGGCATTCATACTTATCTTGGCTTGCATGTGGTCCGTCGGGGCATTATTTTTTTAGATATTGCCCTCGCTCAAATTGCGGCTTTGGGTATTACCCTAGCTATGGCTTGGGGTTATGAGGCTGAAAGTGAGGCGGCTTACTTTTTTGCCTTGGTGACAACAATGGTGGCCGCTATTTTGTTTTCAGTTATTCGTCGCCAAAAAGTTTTTTTAGAGGCGATCATCGGTATTACTTTTGCCGTTAGCTCTTCACTCTCCATTCTTGTAGCCGATAGACTGCCTCATGGTGGGGAACATCTTAAATATATTCTAAATGGAAATATTCTTTGGGTGGCTCATGGGGAATTGCTGAAGACGGCAATTATTTATAGTGTAATTGGCTTAATACATTTTTTACTCAGAAATAAATTAATGGCTATGAGTGAAAACCACGGAGAGAAGCATTCTTTTTGGTTGGATCTTTTTTTCTACGGAAGTTTTGGTCTTGTTATTACCAGCTCCGTGCAAATTGCCGGAGTATTGTTGGTGTTTTCTTTTTTGATTGTCCCTTCAGTGATGAGCCAACTTTTTTTTAAAACTTGGAAACAGCAGACCATTTTTGGCTGGCTTTTGGGTTTAATCGTTTCCATCCTTGGGATTTTTTTGTCATATCATTATGATCTGCCCACGGGAGCCGCCTTGGTCAGCCTTTTTGGTCTGATGACTCTTTTGGCTTTTACCGTCAAAGGAATTGTGCGTGACAGGTGATGTTTTTGGATTTAAAAATGGGGCATGAAAATACTGATCAGCGGTTCTACAGGGCTCATAGGCGAAGCAGTTGTCTCTTATCTGGCAAAACAAGGGCATACGATAGTGCGCTTGGTTCGTCGGCCGGTTCAAAATAAAAGCAAAGAAATTTTTTGGAATCCTGAAAAACAGGAAATTGATTTACAGAGTTTAGAAAACTTTGATGTTGTGTTGCATTTGGCTGGTGAAAATGTTGGAGGAGGGCGCTGGTCGGAGGCTAAGAAGCAGGCTATTAAACAAAGTCGGCTTCAGGGTACAACTCTTTTGTGTGATGCTTTATTGCGTCTAAAAAATCCACCGCAGGCAGTTTTGTCGGCTTCTGCCATTGGTTATTATGGAAATCGGGGAGCAGAAATTCTTCATGAAGAAAGTTCGTTAGGTACTGGTTTTTTTCCACAAGTAGCCCAAGCCTGGGAGTCCCCTTTAGAGAGTCTTCGAGAACGACATATTCGTATTGTTAATCTTCGTTTTGGTGTTGTGTTAAGCATGCGTGGAGGTGCTTTGACTGAAATGCTGCCTCTGTTTCGCAAAGGCTTAGGGGCTGTGCTAGGTAGTGGTAAACAGTATTTTAGTTGGATTCATATCGATGATGTTGTGCGTGCTATCGATCATGTTCTTAAAACACGTCATATTATCCGAGGCCCTGTTAATATTACGGCCCCTTACCCTGTTACTAATCGTGAATTTTCAAAAACTTTGGGACAAGTGCTCCATCGTCCTGTTGTGTTATGGACGCCAGGTTTTGCTCTGAAAATACTTATGGGAGAAATGGCAGAAGCGATGTTGTTGGCTAGCTTGCGTGTAGAGCCCGCTCGCCTCATTGCTACCGGATTTGAATTCAACTATCCGGAACTGGAAGGGGCATTGAGGAATTTGTTATCCCCCTCTTAGGATAAGAGGGGGATGATTGCTTTTTAAAAAATAGACAAGAGGTTTTATTCTTCTTCTTTTCCCACGCCGAAATAAATGCAGTCGGGATGGTGGAAGACGAGGGCGGAAACGGAGGCTTCGGGTTCCATCATCATCCCTTCGGTGAGGGCGACACCGATGTCTTCGGGGTGGATTAATTTCCAAATTCCTGTTTGGTCGTCTAAATTAGGGCAAGCAGGGTAGCCGAAACTGTAGCGTTTACCACGATATTTTGTGACAAAACGGTCTTTCATGGTCATCTCAGGATTGTCGGGAAACCCCCAATCTTCGCGGATTCTTTGGTGTAGCCATTCAGCAGCTCCTTCAGCAGTTTCAATGGCTAAGGCTTGTAAGGCGTGGGATTTAAGGTATTCACCTTTTTCTTTATAAATTTCGGATTTTTCACGAACCCCAACGCCAGCACCTACAACGAATAAAGCCACTTGATCTCGTCTGCCATCTTTTGGAGGAAGAACATAGTCAGCAAGACACAGGCCATCTTCTTTTCTTTGTCGATGAAATTTAAAGCTGTGAAGTGGCTTTTTTTCTCCCGGTTTGAAGAGATGAAGTGTATTGCCCTCTGATTCTGCTTCAAAAAATTGCCAGACGGCTTTTACTTTCATGAATTTTTTGGCTTCTTCTTTTACCGATTCGACGATGGTATTCAGCTCCAAGGCTTTTGCGTCCCGTTCTTTTAATTTGTTTTCAAAATTTCCCTTAAAGCCTAAATGGCGGACATAGAGCATTTGAGGGTTAATATAACTCCAAATCAAATCAAGTTGAGGAACATCCCGAACATGGCGTGTGAGATCAGACATAGAGGGAATCGGAATATCAATTGACACAAGAGAACTGCGTTTGTCATTCCCGCGAAAGCGGGAATCCAGGTTTGTATTTGTTGGCAATGGATCCCCGCCTTCGCGGGGATGACGTTTCATTTCTTCTTCCAGTTTGTCTCGGCTGTCTGGATCCATAATCTCATTAGCCAATCTCAAGCCGGTCATGGCATCTTTAGCGTAGAGTACTAATTGGGTGTAGTGGGGTGCAATTTTGGTACGCGTAAATTTGTCCGAAAGGGCGGCGCCCCCGACAAGAATAGGAACTTGAATGCCAGCGTTTTTTAAATCACCCGCAGTGATACTCATCTGCTGGGCAGATTTTACCAATAACCCGGAGAGCCCAATCATGTCCGGTTTATATTGATGATAGGCTTTAATCAATTCTTCCGGTGGTACTTTGATTCCTAAATTAATGACATCGTAACCATTATTTTTTAGAATGATTTCTACCAGATTTTTGCCGATATCGTGGACATCACCTTTGACGGTTGCCAAAAGAATTTTGCCCTTCGCGACCACATCCGCTTTTTCCATGAATTGTTCCAAAAAATTCACTGCGGCTTTCATGGCTTCCGCTGATTGTAGCACTTCAGCGACAATCAATTCGTTATTGTTGAAGAGACGTCCCACCTCACTCATGCCCGCCATGAGAGGACCGTTGATAACATCCAATGGCTTGATTCCTTCTTTAAGCTTTAATTCCAGGTCGGGAATCAAACCATCTTTGGTTCCTTGAATAATGTATTGGGCCAGCCGTTCATCGAGCGGAAGTTCCTTTGTGGCAACTTTTTCCTTTTTAGTGGCGGTACGGAAGTGTTCTGTTATTGAAGTAATGTGCTTTTTATTGATTGAAATTTTTTCCTCGGGAGTTTGGGATCTCCAATCTGAATTTCCTCCGTCCGCCCTCGTGGGGGAGGGTTGGGGAGAGGGGGAGGAATTAAACAGCAAATCCTCCGCCAGTTTTCTTTCATTTTCCGGAATGGAGGCGAATCTCTCCAGTTTTTCAGCATTCACAATAGCCAAATCTAAGCCAGCTTTAGTGCAGTGATAAAGAAAAACAGAATTGACTACTTCACGTGCTGAAGCGGGAAGTCCGAAAGAAATATTGGAAATGCCCAATACTGTACGACAATTCGGAAACTTTTGTTTAATCAGCCGGATCCCTTCAATGGTTTCTACCGCTCCGCCGATGTAGTTGGCATCTCCTGTGGCGCAGGGAAACACAAGAGGGTCAAAAATAATATCCGTTTCAGCTAAACCATATTTTTTTGTTAGTAATTCATGGGATCGTTCGGCAATGGCTAGTTTTCTCTCCCTTGTAAAGGCCTGGGCCTGCAGGGGATCCTCATCAATACAACCAACCACGACAGCAGCCCCGTATTTTTTTATTAAAGGCACAACGTGCCCAAATTTTTCTTCACCATCTTCAAGATTGATGGAATTGATAATTGATTTTCCCTGACAGAAAGTTAGGGCTTCTTCAATGGCTTGAGGATTGGTGGTGTCGATCATCAGCGGCGCTTTGATTTTGCGAATCAGTTTTTCGTAAAAAGGTTCAATGTCTGGAACTTCATCGCGGTCGGTGCTTTGCAGGCAGACGTCGATAATATGGGCTCCATTTTTTACTTGGCGACGGGCGATGTCGGTGGACTCTTCCCATTTTTCCTGATTGACCAAATCTTTGAATAAGCGCGAGCCAATCACGTTTGTTCGCTCGCCCACAATTAAAGGTCGGTTATCATCGGTGGATTCCACCGTTTCAATACCACTAAAGAAAACTCGATTTTTCATTCCTTGTGGGGATACACGTGGCTTTTTGCCAATAACCATTTGAGCTATTGCGCGAATATGTTTTTCGGTCGTCCCGCAACAGCCGCCGACAATGTTGAGCCAGCCGTTATCGGCAAAGCGTTCTAATTGATGCGATAAGGATTCGGGCGTTTCTAAATATTTTCCATCTTCATTGGGTAGCCCTGCATTTGGATAGCAGGAGAGGGCGCAAGACGCCATTTCGTGGATAGTACGAATATGGTCGGTCATAAACTCCGGACCCGTGGCGCAGTTGAGGCCAATGGCTAATAATTCCGCATGAGAGAGCGATACAATTAAGGTCTCCGCTGATTGGCCAGCAAGCATCGTTCCCATAGGCTCAATGGTGCCTGAAACAATAATAGGAAGTTTTTTTCCGGTTTTTTGCATCGCTTGATTGATGCCGATTAGAGAAGCTTTGATATTACGTGTGTCTTGTGCCGTTTCCACCAAAAATAAATCGATGCCACCTTCGATAAGGCCCATGGCTTGAATGTCGAAGTTTTGGATCAGTTCTTTAAATGTAACTCCTCCTGTAACGGTAATAGCTTTGGTGGTGGGGCCTACGGAACCCGCCACAAATCGAGGTTTTTCTGAAGTTGAATATTTTTGAGCGGCTTTTCTAGCAATTGCGGCAGCGGTTTTACTAATCAGATGGGCTTTGTCGGATAATCCGTATTCTCCCAAGACGAGAGGCGTACTTCCAAAAGTATTGGTTTCAATAATATCCGACCCGGCTTCTAGATAAGCTGAATGAATGTCTTCGATGACATCCGGACAAGTAAGAACTAAGTTTTCGTTACAACCTTCCAGGTGAGCGCCACCAAAATCGTCAGCAGTTAGGTTTTTCTGCTGCAACATGGTCCCCATGGCGCCGTCCAGGACGAGAATTTTTTCTTTCAGTAGTTCTTTAAGAGGAGAATCAGCTTTAGCCATCCTAGACCTTTCGATCGATGATGGTGGTCACACCCATTCCCATACCGACACAGAGTGTGATCAAACCGTAACGCTTATCGGTGCGTTCCAGTTCATCCAAAACAGTTCCTACCAACATGGCGCCTGTAGCGCCTAAAGGATGCCCTAAGGCGATAGCCCCTCCGTTGACATTGATTTTTTCCAAGGGGATTTCAAGATCTCGGGCCACGGCTAACACAACGGGGGCAAAGGCTTCGTTGATTTCGAATAAATCGATATCTTTAATCGAGAGACCAGCACGTTTTAATGCTTTTTGTGTGGAAGGAATGGGCCCTAATAACATGATGACGGGTTCTGACCCGGCATTGGCAATGGAAACAAATTTGGCTCGGGGTTTAACTCCCAATTCTTCACATTTCTTTTTGGAGCCAACAAGTACGGCTGCTGAGCCATCGACAATGCCACTTGAATTACCTGCGTGAATGACACCATTTTCTTTAAAAACGGTTTTAAGGCTGGCTAATCCTTCCAATGTGGTTGAAGGACGCATATGCTCGTCTTTTTCAAGAATATATTCTTTGCCGTCCGCATTTTTGACTTTGACGCGGATGATACTTTTTTCAAAACGTTTTTGCTCCCAAGCTGCTGCGGCCAATTGCTGAGAGCGTAGTGCGTATTCATCTAAATCACGACGTGAAAGATGATAACGTTCCGCAATCATTTCAGCCGAAAGACCTTGGGGAATGAGGTTAGGATAGTTTTGAGATAACCCCGAAACACCTTGGAAAAAATCAATTTCCATAGGAATGCGGCTCATGCTTTCAACCCCACCACCCACCATCAAATCGGATTGTCCGGCCATGACGGCAAAAGCAGCTTCATTAACAGCTGTTAAACCTGAAGCGCAAAAACGATTAAGGGTGACTCCGGCAATTGATTCCGGTAACCCTGCAGCTAACACGGCTGCACGGGCGATATCATTGTCCTGTTCTTTTCTTTGCGATACGCAGCCATAAACCACATCGTCAATTTGTGCTGCATCGAGTTTGTTGCGTTCCACCAAGGCTTTTAAAGGCAAGGCGGCCAAATCAATGGCGTGGGTTAATGCAAGACTTCCATTTCTTTTTCCACGGGGGGTGCGTACAGCGTCGATAATATAAGCGTCGGTCATGGTTTCTCCTCTTATTTATTCAGTTCTTGTTCAATTACGGCCCTTAAAAATTTAATGTTATTCCAGTTTGTTAAACGTCGCCCATTAATAAAAATACTGGGTGTTCCGCTAATATCGACTTGTTTGCCAGCCTCGATATCGGCTTTAACGGCTTTAGTCGCTTCTTCATCAAAAAGGCAAGCAGTCATCTTATCTTTATCAAGCCCCATTTTTTCGGCATAATCGATTAAGGCCCCAGAAGACAAGTCTTTCTGGTTGTTAAAAAGAGTGTCGTGGTAGTCCCAAAATTTTTTACTGTCCATTTTGTCGACGCAGTACGCTGCCCTGGCAGCATTACAGGCATTGGGATGCATCGCTCGCTGCATGTAAGGATTACAAGTGAGGTCTAAGGGGTAATAGAAAAAGTAGAAGGCTACATCGTTTTTGTATTCTGCCAAGGCAGGCTTTAAATTCAGAGCGGCTAAACGGCAGAACGGGCATTGAAAGTCGGAAAATTCCACAATTTTGACTTTTGCAGATGGATTTCCCCAAAAAGGATGTCCTTCTGTAGCAATGTCTAATGGCTTTTGGTTCGAATAAGCCTTAAGCATCAATTGTAGTTCTTCTTTTGATGATTTACCTGTCTTATGATTAGGCTCGGTTGGAACCGGTTGGTTTGCTTGAAATAAAAGAAAAAGCCCGACACCATAAATGACAGAAGTCAGGACAATATTTTTCATGAGGCGAGGTTTAAAGCCTAAATTATTTTTTTGACCGATGAAAGCCAGATAATAATTGTTAAAAAAGTTGCCTAACTGTTTCCATGAAGACGCAAAAGCATAAGGGAGTCCCATGAAGAGTAAAATATTGGTTACGTAAAGCCCTCCGCATAAGAGGCAAACGACATGCAGCTTATTTAAAGACACAAACATGGTGTATGCAGTAAAACCGATGGCGAAAAATGAGAGTAAAAAAATGAAAGCAGGTCCGTCTTCTCTATTTTTGGATGAAACTAAAGCAATGAGGGAGTTGACTAAAACCGTTAAATAATAAAGTAAGCCGAGTCCGGCAAGAGGGATACCGTAGATTTCGGAAAAGGAGCTTCCGTTAACGATGTCGCAATCGATCCATTGGTTGATGGAACAAAAACTTTTGTCGCCAAAACCATGGGTCATGAGTCGGTAATGTTCCTTAAGAAGCAGGACTGAAAGAACAATGCCGATAACGGATAAAACCGTGACAAAAAGCAGGGATTTATTTTTCATAAGGGGCTGTATCTAAACATATTTATACAGTGAGATAAAGTTTTTTGTTAGCTCTTGCGCTTGAAGGGTGAGTTGGCCTATCGTGATTTTTCATGTTTGCCCATCTGCATAATCATTCCGAATACAGTCTTCTTAATGGGGCTATCCGTTTGTCCGATTTGGTTAAAAAAACCAAAGATTATGGATTGTCCGCTGTTGCTTTAACCGATTATGGTAATATGTTTGGAGCGGTTGATTTTTTTCTGGAAGCTAAAAAATCAGGCATTAAGCCCATTTTGGGTTCTACTGTTTTTCTTCCCTCCCACGATCAATTCAATTTACGTCAACAAAGACGGGGCGTTGATCATCTTTTTCAATTGGTGCTCTTGGTTGAAAACGAAAAAGGGTATCACCATTTAAGCCAGCTTCTTACTTTAAGCTACATGGAAGGTTTTTATTATAAACCTCGGTTGGATACCAAGTTATTGGCCCAGTATGGAGAAGGACTGATTGCCTTGTCGGGAGGGTGGGACGGACCTATTAACCATCATCTTTTTGAAGGAAGAAAAGAAGAGGCGGCTAAGATGATGCAAAAATTTGCATCCTTATTTCCGGGGCGATTTTATGTTGAGTTGCAAGAAAACGGTATTGAAGGCCAACATCAAATTAATTTGGAGTTGATGGAAATGGCTGCGCATCAAGGACTTCCTGTAGTGGCTACTAATAATTGTCATTATCTTAATCAAGAAGATGCCGAAGCGTTCGAAACGTTGTTGTGTATTCAAACAGGAGCCACTCTCCATGGGGCACACGATCATCTTAAATTTTCCAGTGACGGTTATTATTTTAAATCACCGGAAGAAATGGCTCAAAGCTTTTCTTATGCCCCACATGCCCTTGAAGAAAGTGGCCGCATTGCAGATAAAATTAATTTTGAATTTGATTTAAAGAATTATCATTTTCCTCAATTTAATCCTCCAGCCGGCAAAACTCTTAACGACTTCCTAAAAGAAGAAGCGTATGCCGGTTTGGAGTTCCGCTGGAAAGATATTATTAGGCAATCTCCCACACAGACGAGAGAGAAATATCAAGATCGTCTTGAGCAAGAATTGGCTGTGATCACACAAACCGGTTTTGCCGGTTACTTTCTTATCGTGTCTGACTTTATCCGATACGCTAAGAATAATGGTATTCCAGTTGGTCCTGGGCGTGGTTCGGCGGCGGGTTCTTTAGTGGCTTACTGTATTCAAATTACGGATATCGATCCTATTCCTTACAATCTCCTATTCGAACGTTTTCTCAATCCGGAACGTATCAGCATGCCCGACGTGGATATCGATTTCTGTATGAATCAAAGAAACCGAGTGTTGGAGTATGTTGCTAAAAAATACGGCAATGTTTCTCAGATTATCACCTTTGGGAAAATGAAGGCCAAAGCGGTTATCCGGGATGTTGGCCGAGTTTTAGATATTCCTTTAGAGCAAGTGGA
The DNA here is from genome assembly GCA_964592255.1 of uncultured Nitrospiraceae bacterium. Classification (GTDB taxonomy): domain Bacteria; phylum UBA10199; class UBA10199; order UBA10199; family SBBF01; genus CAZQCI01. The sequence goes on from CAZQCI010000007.1 coordinate 34,877, forward strand.
TAAAATTGCCAAGTTGGTTCCTAACACTTTAAATATTACTTTGGAAGAAGCCTTAAAAACTGAGCCTCGTCTTAAGGAGCTAGAAGAGGACGATCCTCAGATTAATCGCCTGATGGGAATTGCCAGAAAGTTAGAGGGTCTTAATCGTCATGCCTCTACACATGCTGCTGGTGTGGTGATTTCCGATAAACCCCTTTCCGATTTTTTACCTTTGTATAAAGGGGGCAATGGTGACGTGGTGACTCAGTTTGATATGAAGGCTGTTGAAAAAATCGGCCTTATTAAATTCGATTTCTTGGGTTTAAAAACACTGACCATTATCCACGATGCTATTAAGATTATTAAACGAACACGTGGCCTTGATCTGAATATTTTAGAAATACCTATTGATGATAAGTCGGTTTACGAGCTTTTAGGGCGCGGTGATGCGGGGGGGATATTCCAGCTTGAAAGTGACGGAATGAAAGATTTGTTGATTCGTATGAAGCCCCACACGTTTGAAGATTTAATTGCTTTGGTGGCTTTGTATCGACCTGGACCTTTGGGTTCCGGCATGGTTGATGACTTTATCAATCGTAAGCAAGGTAAAATTGCCATGGCTTACGACTTGCCTCAACTTCAATCCATTTTGGAAGATACGTATGGTGTTATTGTTTATCAAGAGCAGGTGATGCAGATAGCATCTGCCTTAGCCGGTTATACTTTGGGCGAAGCGGATATTTTAAGACGCGCTATGGGTAAGAAAAAACCGGAAGAAATGGCCTCGCAAAAAGTTCGTTTTTTACAAGGGGCTCTTGATAGAAAAATTCAGCGTGAAAAAGCCGAAAGAATTTTTGATTTAATGGCAAAATTTGCCGAGTACGGTTTTAACAAATCACATAGTGCGGCTTATGCTTTGGTGTCTTATCAAACCGCTTATCTTAAAACTCATTATTTTGTGGAGTACATGGCCTCTTTTCTTTCGAATGAAATGCACGATACGGACAAGGTGCTTTATTATATCCAAGACGCTCGGGATCATGGGGTTGAGATTCTGCCTCCGGATGTTAATGAAAGTTATTTTGGTTTTTCCGTCGTTGGTGAAAAATCTATTCGTTATGGTTTAGGGGCTGTCAAGAACGTGGGAGAGGGGGCTATTGAAGCTATTGTGGAGCTTCGAGAGAAAAAGGGACGCTTCACTTCGTTTTTTCAGTTTATGGAACATCTTGATTACAAGCGTGTTAACCGGCGCGTGGTGGAATCGCTGATCAAGTGCGGGGCCTTTGATTCTTTGGGTGAAAAGAAAAAGCCTCTCATAGAGGTTTTAGATAAAGCTATGGATTGGGCTATTAAGCGTCAGAACGAAGCTAAGTTGGGTCAGGCCAGTCTTTTTGGCGCGATAGAAGCGGGTAGTAAAGCCCGGGTGGGTTTAACGCTTCCGGATTGTGGTGAGTGGTTTGAGAACGAACGTTTGACTTTTGAAAAAGAAGCTTTGGGATTTTATTTTTCAGGCCATCCTCTTAGAAGTTATGAGGCCGAAATACGGCGGGTTTCTACTAGTGATACTCAACTGTGTCGTAATTTAAGGAGTCAAGAAGCGGTTTCGTTAGCTGGGATGTTTGGTAAACATCGCATTATTACCACTAAAAAAGGGAGTCGCATGGCGTTTGCGACATTAGAAGATCTTAAAGGATCTGTGGAGGTGATTATCTTTTCTGATCTTTTTAAAAAATGCGCCGACCTGTTGACTATTGATGTGCCAGTCGTTGTTAAAGGCACCATTGATCGTAGTGAAGAAGGTGTAAAAATATTGGGTGAAGATGTTGTGAAACTTACCGATTTTTTAAGTCAGAAGACACGCAGTATTCATTTTAAAATTCCTGCCTCTCTTTTAACTGAAGAACGTTTGGCTTCCTTTAGAGCAGTGCTTCACGAAAACGCCGGTGATTGCCGTGGTTACCTTCATGTTATTGACCCTGGCCAAACCGAGACGGTTCTTGAGTTGCCTGGTGGTATTAAGTTGAGTGACCCCGAAAATCTGACCAATCGGGTCAATCTTATTTTTGACCGCAAAGTTGTGGAGTATGGGGTTTGATCGTCATTCTCACGAAGCTCCACAGGGGCAAGGTGGGGCTCCATAATTCAATAGGCTCACCATGTCTTGTAGACTGGATCCCCGCCTGCGCGGGGATGACGACTGTGTCAGATGATTTGATAATTTTATGTTTGAATCGCGAAAACAGGAAAAAGCTTTTTTGATAGGGGTTTGTACCGATACACGCCTAAAGCATGAAGCCGAAGAATCTTTTGAAGAGTTGAAAGCGTTGGTGGATACCAGTGGAGCTTTGCAACAAGGGGAAGATTTTGTTTTGCTGCGTGAAACGATACCGGCTACTTATTTAGGAAAAGGAAAAGTAGAATCTCTCAAATCCATCATTGCGGCTAGTGGCGCTGATGTGGTGGTGATCGATGTTGAGCTCTCTCCATCACAAGGGCGTAATTTGGAAGAAATATGGGGGAAACGTGTTATCGATCGGGCGGGTATTATTCTCGATATTTTTGCACTCCATGCCCAATCGAGCGAAGGTAAATTACAAGTTGAATTGGCTCAGTACGAATATCTTCTCCCTCGTTTAGTCGGTGGCTGGACCCATCTTTCCAAGCAGAGGGGTGGGGGGGTGGGCTTAAGAGGTCCTGGAGAGACTCAGTTGGAAGTCGATCGACGCAGAGTGCGTGAAC
>CAZQCI010000008.1:0-36710 GCA_964592255.1 uncultured Nitrospiraceae bacterium
TGATTAGTATATAATGTCTTTTGGCATCAGGCATATACTCTTCACATACTTGGTACACCGCTTCCATTCTCGGGTCATCGGGGGCTACCTTTTGGACATGGCTATGCATTTTAATTCCTTTAAAATGGTAGGTTTCAAAACATTCCCGAAGCACCTCTGCTTTATCGGGGTCATCGGGATAAACACTACCAAAGGGAATAATAAAATCGGGATATTTTTGTCCCAATTCAAAAGCAAACTTATTGAGGGCACGGCTCATACCGGTTTTGTGAGGATAGTGGAGAGAGACAACACGCGTCGCTCCTTGCTTTTTAAGGAAAGCCACTAAATCATCCGCATAAAGTTGGTAATGAACATCCCAGGCATTTTGATGAAACCATCGCCAAATGGCATCAAAAACACGATCAGGAAAGAAGTGCGTATGGAAATCGATTAAAGGCATGTGCTAGAATATAAAAGAATTAAAGAGAAAGAAAAGGAATTAGATATTGACGATTTGCGCCCATAATTGGTAAAGGGCATAGCTCTTTTCCGACAGGAAAATGGGGACGTAGCTCAGCTGGGAGAGCGCCGCAATGGCATTGCGGAGGTCGACGGTTCGATCCCGTTCGTCTCCACCACTTAAACCTTGAAAACACTCATTACATTTATATCTTTTTTCATTCTTCTGATTCCATCCGCACACGCTGATTGGAAAGAGAGTTTTGTTGCCAATTTAAAAAATGGTGGTGTTTACGTCGAAGACCAACAGGGGCAAGTGTTGCTCTCCCATCGCATTGACGATTCTTTCATTCCCGCATCCACCCTCAAAGTAGCCACAGCCGCTTGTGCCTTGCACGAACTGGGGAGTGATTTTCGTTTTTCAACAGAAATTTATTCAACCCCTAATAACGGCATTGCCATTAAGGGTTACGGTGATCCACTATTGGTTTCGGAAGAATTAAAAAAAATGGCCCGTGCTATTCAAAACCACGGCATTAAAACAGTCAACTCCATCGTTTTGGATACTTCCTATTTTGCCCCCGACATTGTTATCGACGGCACATCCCAATCATCAAATCCATACGATGCCTTAAACAGTGCTCTATTAGCCAACTTCAATACCATCTACGTTCAAAAATTAAAAAATGGACAAGTCATTTCCGCAGAACCCCAAACACCTATTACTCCTATCGCCATCGAGTTGGGTAAAAAACTTCGTGGAGGCAAACAACGTATCAACCTGGCAAAAGATAAAGCGCGCTCCGTAAAATATGTAGGTGAACTGCTAGCCGCTTTTTTAAAACAAGAAGGGGTCCAAGTCTCCGATAATATCAAAGTAGGTTTACTTCCTGATGGCTCGAACTTAATCTACGAAAACCGTTCTTCTTTACCTTTGTCGGAAGTCATCAAAGGCATGTTGGAATTTTCTACTAACTTGACAGCCAATCAGATTCTACTCGTCATGGGAGCACACAAGTTTGGCGCTCCCGCCACAGTCAATAAAGGAGTCCAAGTTTTAGAAAAATTTTTAAAAGAAGAAGTCAAATGGACCAATTTTAAAGTTATGGAAGGTTCCGGCTTATCCCGTGGAAATGCCGTCACGCCTACGGAAATGATGCAATTGCTGGATTACTTCAAACCCAATTGGGATTTACTCCCCGTTCATGACCAAGTATTCCATGCCAAAACTGGTACTCTGAATGGAGTAAACACCTATTTTGGTTATATGGATCTGCCCGATGGCAACATTGCTAAGTATGTCATTCTGGTCAACAGTCCCGTACCGTTTGACTATAAATTCAGCTTGGCCAAACAACTGTATCGCTACCTTTCTTCTTCAACGATGAACCATTGACAAGAAAACCTCTTCTCACTAAAAAGAGCCATGCTCCTTCAAATACTTAAATCTAAGATTCACCGCGCTACAGTAACCGAAGCCAACATCGACTATGAAGGGTCTATCACCTTAGATGAAGACCTCATGGAAGCTGGGGGATTTTTTGTAAACGAAATGGTCCATATTTGGGATGCCACCGAAGGGCATCGACTCTACACTTATTGTATGCCTCCAGCTCCACGCGGATCAGGTACTGTATGCATCAATGGAGCTGCGGCCCGTTTGATTAAAAAAGGACACATCGTCATCATTACGAGCTTTGCCAATTTAACACCGGAAGAAATGAAAAAACATTTACCAAAAAAAGTAATTGTCGATTCAAAAAACAAAATTAAAACCGTAAAGCACGTATAGCACAACGTCTTCAAAAGACTTGAGAGATGAAAAAATTGTTTTGTGGAAATTTCTTCGGCTGTTTGACGAATCTGTCCACCTGAACGGATGAACGAGGAGTTCCGAAGAAATTGGAACAAAATATTTTTTTCATCTCACAGACCTACCCATGAAAGCCATTCGCATTCACCACTACGGCGGACCCGAAGTTTTACAAATTGACGACATTCCGGAACCTTCTCCCCAAGCGAACGAAGTTAAAATCAACATCAAAGCCAGTGGACTAAACCATTTGGATGTATGGATCCGCTCCGGTTCGTTAGGGCTTCCCCTTCCATTACCTCTCATCCCAGGAAGCGATGGCTCCGGTATTGTTGTAGAGGTTGGATCAAAAGTAACCCGATTTAAAAAAGGGGATTCCGTTTTCGTTAATGCCGGTTTTGGCTGTAGAAAATGTGATGTGTGTTTGGAAGGAAATGAGGCTCTTTGTACAGAATACCAAATTTTAGGAGAACACTGTAATGGGCTGCATTGCGAGTTTGTATGCCTACCGGAACACCAGGTATTTTCTTTAGACAAAAAAATTCCTTTTGAAGAAGGCGCTGCCTTTCCCCTCGTTTTCATGACTTCCTGGCATATGCTTGTCGCAAAGGGTCAGTTAAAAAAAGGACAAACCGCATTGGTTATGGCTGGAGGTAGCGGCATCGGTACGGCAGGCATTCAAATCGCAAAAATAAGAGGAGCTAAAGTCATCACCACAGTGGGATCCGAGGAACACAAACAAAAAGTTTTAGAATTAGGGGCCGATTTTGTCATTGATCACTACAAAGAGGACATTGCCAAAAAAGTAAAAGAATTTACTCATGGTCAAGGCGTGCATGTTGTACTGGAACATGTAGGAGCCAAGGTCTGGGACGCCTGTATGAAAAGTCTGGCTAAAGGGGGCCGCTTGGTCACTTGCGGCGGCACAACGGGGACAGAAGTGGGAATAAAACTAAGACACCTCTTTATGAAACACCAACAGGTCCTTGGTTCCACAATGGGAAATCCATCAGACATGGAAGCCGTAGCCAATCATATAAACCAGGGCGACTTTAAGCCCGTCATCTACAAAACACTCCCCTACACTCAAATTGCTGAAGCCCACAAAATTGTCGAGCACGGTGGGTTATTTGGAAAAGTAATCTTGAAGTGGTAATAAAAAATTAAACCAAGACATCTAAAAAATTCTAAAGAAGACTGTTAAGTTTTTCCTTCCAAACGGGAGATTTCCAGTTTTGAGGTCCAACAATTTTTTGGATAATATTGCCTTGTTGATCGATAAGATAACTTTCTGGCAAACCATAAGTTCCATATTTTTCCGCAATTTTTTGATCTGGATTGAGATAAACCGTAAAATCAAAAGGCACTTGAGTGCGAAACTTCTTTATGGCGTCTATGCCATCTTCATCCACAGAAACCGCCAGTAAAACAAATTTATCTTTGGGCATAGAATTATAGAGAGCGTTGATCATGGGAAATTCCCCCACGCAAGGCGGGCACCACGAGGCCCAAAAATGCAAGAGCACTAATTTGCCTCGAAAATCGGACAGATGAACCGTTTTTCCATTTTCATCCTTCACCGAAAAATCCGCCGCCTGGGTGTGCGCCACGGCCAAATGTGCATGATAATCACTTTGAAGGTAAAACCAATAAGTGATGATAGCGCCTAGCAAAACGGTTAAAAAAATAATTTTCTTTTGCATATTGAAAACCTCACAGTGAACTGCATGAACATTGATAGCATTCATTTTATTTTTTCTCCTGAGCTAACCATTCAAATCCAGATTTAAGTCCGCTCCATACTTTTTGTTTTTCATTTTCCACACGCGCGTGGTCCCAATCAAAGTAGCGGGCCACCACTTTGGCAACGTGATCCAAAACTTCCGGACTAATATCGCGCCCCCCCATCCAAAGAGGAAGCCTGCGAAAGACAATGTCTTCCAAGGTTAAAGGGCAATGGTGCTCACACTTCCAGGCAATCCATTCATCAGTAAAACGTCCCCACACGGGGCGTCCGGTAAGACGAGCCTGATAATCTTTTGGTGTGGAAAGCAATTCTTTAGATACATGATTTTTTGTAGAGGTTCCTGGAAAAGAAAAATCGGCAATTTCCTGTGAAATTTTTCGAAAGGTCGTATACTTACCCCCAGCCATAAAAACAATACCTGCAGCATTACGCCAAATTTCATGTTCACGTGATGTTTTTGCCTCACTACTCTCCCCTTCATCCAATAATGGCCGCACACCGGCATAGGTCATCACAATATCTTTTTGAGTAATGTGAGCATCCGGAAAATATCCGGATAAAATACGGAGCAAATAATCAACATCGTGCGAGTCCGCTGTGACATCTTCCGGAGCTTTTTTCTCTGGCGAATCAGTCGTTCCAATAATCACCATCTCGGCCCCAGGGCCCAAATCTTTGCGAGGAATGATAAAAAGGACGCGACCATCGGGAGCATACATGACTAAACATTGATTAACCGGAAAACGGCTCCAGGGAATAATGATGTGAATCCCTTTGCTAGGTTTTAATTTACGTTCGGCACCCCCTGGTACATGCTTTCCAAATTTTTCGGTCCACGGGCCCACACACACAATGACTTGTTTGGCTTGAACGGAAAAGGAGGAAGATCGATCGAACGTATTTTCTAAATGGACATGATAAGTTCCGTCTGCATTTTTTGCAGACACCTCTTTAGCTTGGACATAGTTGAGAGCTTCAGCGCCACGACGTTTAGCATCGAGTAGGTTTTCTAAAACAATTTCATCATCCATCATCATGGCATCCGAATAATAATAGCTTCCTTTCAATCCTTGGTCCCTCATGTGTGGAAATAAAGAGAGAACTTCCTGTTTATTATGGCGCCCATGAAAGAAAGGCGTTTTAAAAAGACTTAAGCCGTCATAAAGCCACAACCCTAAACCCAAAAGAGCTGTCCCGCGGGCTCCGGGAGGGGCCCATTTTTTTTCATAAATAGGAACATTAAATTCCACCGGAGACACTAAATGGGGGTGTGTTTGCAATAACCAATGCCGTTCCGCCAAAGCTTCAAAAACAAGGTGAAAATCCCCCATTTCCAAATAACGTAAACCTCCATGAATTAATTTACTCGATTTGCTGGAAGTTCCCGAAGCAAAGTCGGACTTTTCAACCAAAAGGGCTTTAATGCCACGAATGGCCAATTCACGCAAAAGACCGGCCCCCACAATACCACCACCAATGATGACAGCATCATAGGTTGTGGGATGAGAGGCAAGCTTTTCCAAAACCTTTTGACGGGTATGGCTATTAAAAGCAGGATAATTCATGCAGAGTAATCCCTAACAATCTTTGATAGCTAAGAAAAGAGTTTTCAATTCAAAAAAATTTTATTATTTTTAAGGCATGGTTCGTATCGGATTATTTATTCTTTTGCTAACACTCACCACATCCTGTTCTGTTCTTAACGAGTTTTATTTGTCCAATCCAACAGAATTGCCTGTTACCGTTAGATTGCAGTTCGATCGTAATATTTATTTTGAAAGATTTGAATCCGCTTTTTTAAAAAGTACCCGCTTTCAAAAAAATATTGCCTCAGAAGCCTACCAACACTTTGAACGGACTCTGCCTTTTACAAAAGAAGCTGATGGCACCTTTTCTTTTGAGATCCCTGCCCACACCACCGCTTTTCTTGGATTTTCGACAAATGGCCATCCGTTAACCGAAAAAATCATTTATACAAAAAATGGTGTTTCAACAACCATCACAGCCCAAAACTTTAAAGAACACAGCGAGATAAAGGATAATTTCATTTCCCATATTCGTATCGTCATTAAAATCAAATAATGGGTAACCTCCCAGTTTCACACTGATCTATTGTCTAAAAAAACTTGATTTCTGTTTAAAAAATATTTCAAAATGAAGGAAGGAGGCATGTATGAACACGTCACTACTTTCAAAAATCATTTATAAACTTCCTAAAGGCAGCATTTGGCAAGAGCGCTACATCATGCTGCCGTTAATTGTTATGTCAACCACCTTGGCTCTCTCACGCCCCTTTGCTTCTTGGCCTATACGGCTTTCCTTTTTTCTGGGAGGAGTAGTAACATGGACTTTGGCAGAATATTGTCTACACCGTTGGATTCTACATTTTAATGCTCAATCGGAAGCGGGTAAAGCCTTGATCAACCGACTTCATGCTTTTCATCACGATGACCCTAAGGACGCCTCACAGGTTTGCATCCCTATCTTTTTAAGTCTTATTTTATGGACTCCACCTTTTTTAGCTTTTTTATTGATTGGAGGAGTAGAACAAGCCTGGCTTTTTACTTCCGGCTTTGCGTTCATGCTGCTCATTTACGATATCACTCACTACTCCACACATTACATGCCAGCCACTAACTGGCTTTTAAAACTTCTCAAACGACAACACACGCTGCATCATTTTTCCGACCATACAAAACGCTTCGGCGTCACCAGCCCCTTTTGGGATTTGGTGTTTCGGACTTATTAATAAACCCACGACATAAATAAATCCGACACAAACAGCGAAGCATCAAGGGTGAATGACTGTTCACCACAAATGACTAAAAATATAAAACTCCTTTGGGGGATTAAAATTTCTTGCCCTGAGTCCGGCTTCGTGAGATTCTCCTGTTCTGCTTTTATTTTCTAAATCAACTCAAAGAAAGGAATCGATATGAGCGACGTTTTAGTGGTGGCTTCCAAAATTAAAAAACTGGTTAAAGAAAAAGGCGACTTAAACACTTCTGGGAATACGATGGATGCGTTAAGCCAACGAGTGATTCAGTTGGTGGAAAAAGGCATTGAAAACGCCAAAGCTGACGGTCGCAAAACACTCATGGACCGGGATATTCCCAATATCTAAGGATACCGGCAGGCTGTTCAAGAAGATTAAAGCACCCCTGTCAATATGAAACAGAGGCATTACGATTTGGCAGGGGTGTGGAATGCTGTCTCTTTGGTGTGAAGGTCGAGGAACCTCAGAATCCCGGAAGAATTTCATTCAGAAAATAACGATAAGGATAAATAAGAATGTCCTCTATTTTTTGGGTTTTTTCCCCATTAAAAATAACGATTTTCTCTCCTTTTTTTTGAGTAAGGTATTCAAAAGCATTTAATCCCTTCAACTGTTTTTGATCCACTTTTTTTCCTGATTTAACTTCAATCAAAAAAAGCTTTTTGGGCGTTTGGATAACCAAGTCCACTTCATCGCCGATATCGGTTCGGAAAGAAAAAAAACGCCAGTCTTTTTTGTGCACTTGTGCATAATAATAAACCTGCAAAATCAACCAGTGTTCAAAAAGATGGCCCGTTTCCGTAGGGGTAAAGTCCTTATTGAGAAGGCCCAAAAGGGCATGGCGAACACCTAAATCAAAAATAAAAATCCGGTCTCGCTGGCTGATTCTTCGGTGCCCAAGACTGGGCGTATAGGGAGGAATCCGAATGGCTAAAAGCGTATCTTCCAAGACTTCATAAAACCGGCGCAAGGTATCTTTCGTGACTTCCGAGTCGCTGGCAATTTTAGAATAATTAATCCACAACCCACTCTGCCCGGCGGCCAATTCCAAAAAACGGGCATAAGCCGCCACGTTTCTTATGAAACTTTCCGAACGAATTTCCTCTTTCAGATAAACTTGCGTGTAGGTTTTGAGTATCTCAACACCGGTGTTGTCATCAAAATAAATTCCAGGAAGCATTCCACGGGTAAGACTTTTTTGAAGGTCAAAATGTTTTCCAAGCTCCCAATAAGTAAGCGGCCCCAAATGCTCCTCAATCACACGGCCCGGCAAAAGATTAGCCCCGCCCTGCCTTAATTTTCGGGCACTCGATCCGGTAAGAATGAAACGTGCACCGAAACCTTCGTCAATGAGATATTGCACCGTGTTGAGCAAAAAAGGAAGGCGCTGCACTTCATCAATAGAAACCAATTTCGGACGCTTGAGCGCCAGCAATTCTTTTTTAAGTAAACCGGGATCTTTGAGGTGATTTAAATAAATTTCTTCATCACTCAAATTCAACACATAATCGGGAGACAATCTTTTCACCAAAGTCGATTTTCCCACCTGCCGAGGGCCCAGCAATAAAATACTCTTCTCCCCCTTTTTTAATCTATGTTCAATGAATCTAGATATCATACTATCTATTTTTCAATGAAAATAGATAGTAAGTCAACTATTTTCAATAACTTCTACTTCTTACCTGGTTGCTTGCGAAGAGCTTCTCTCATGGCTTTAGCTTTATCGTAGAGGGTAGCAAAGTCGGGTTCGTTATCGACGTGGTAGCGCTCCATAATACGGATGGCATAATCGGGTTCTTGTCTTCTTAAATAAAGAATACAAATATCACGGATCAGAGGTTGGTTTTTGGGTTTGTGCGGAAGAATTAATTCGTAAGTTCGAAGCAAATCGTCGTATTGCTTATTCAGCCGAAATTCACGGGCTAAAATTTCGTATTGCTCCATGGCTTCGGCCGTCATACCTATATTCTGATAAATTTCAGCCATCTTGCGTCGTGCCACGGGGCTGGGGTCAATAGCTAATAATTTTTGACCCGTTTGCACCAGTTGCTCCTTATCCCCTTCCATTTCAAAATGCTGCATGGCGATTCGATATTGATTCACCACATCGGAAGTAGAACCCAGCTTTGAATACAGCTCGGCCATTTTAAGGTTTACCTCCACCAAATGAGGATTAATTTTGAGAATATTTTTATAGATGGCAACAGCCTTGAGAAAAAAATTATCTTTGATATAGCTTTCAGCTACTTTCTCGTACGCTTCAATAGCTTGAGGAATTTCTTTAGCCTTAAAATAAGTTTCTGCAATTTTAAGCCAAACACGCGTATCGTCGGGATGTTCGGTGGCAAGTGCTAAATAATCCTCCAATTCGCTCTCGTAACGATTTTTTTGAAACAAGCGCGAAACCAAACCTTTTATTTTCTTTTGCTGTGAGCCAAGGTTGAACATGAATTACTTGTTGGAATGGGTCACAATGCCGACGAGGGCTTCAAGACCCAAAAGATAACTATCGATTCCAAAACCACTGATCTGACCATGCGCCACCGGCGCAATGTAGGAATGATGACGAAAATCTTCGCGACGATAAATATTGGATAAATGAACCTCCACCGTCGGCAAGCCCACCGCGAGAATAGCGTCACGTAATGCCACACTGGTATGCGTATAAGCAGCAGGGTTGATCAAAAGACCGGCATAAATTTTTCCGGCTTTTTGAATTTTTTCAACCAATGTACCTTCAGTATTAGACTGAAAACAATCCACCCCTACTTTGAGAGATTTTCCTTTTTTAACCAAAAGAGCATTAATATCCTTTAAAGTGGTTTTGCCATAAATGGAGGTTTCACGTCCGCCTAAAAGGTTAAGATTAGGTCCGTGAATAACAAGAATTTTAGGCGATTTTTTTGGCATACTGGAGTAACTCCCCCTAACCCCCTCTTATCACTAAGAGGGGGAAAAATAACTTTAAATATACTTAACAATTTCGTCCACCGCTAAATCCTGGTCAAAAGCCTGTCCCATTTTTTTAACAGCAATGTATTGAACTCGACGGCCACTAGATTTTTTATCCAGTTGAATACATTGAGCGTATTTCTTTTTTGGATAATCAGGCCAAGCTGTTGGCAACCCTAAGGCTACAAGTAAACGAATCAGGCGAAAATAAACATCTTCGGAACACAAACCTTCCATAAAAGATAGTCCAGTCGCATAAACCATGCCCATACTCACCGCTTCACCATGATGGATACGACTATAACCACTTAATGTCTCAATGGCATGAGCCAGTGTATGCCCAAAATTAAGAAGAACTCTTAGCCCCCCTTCACGCTCGTCTTGAGAAACAATGTGTGCCTTAATGGCACAAGAACGGCGGATGATAGTGCCCAGCACTTTTGAATTTAATTTCAAAATTCCAGAAATATTTGACTCTAAAAATTTAAAAAACTTTTCATCGCGAATGACACCATATTTTACTACTTCGGCCAAACCACATAAATACTCACGCTGAGGAAGTGTTTTGAGAAAATCGGTATCAATCAACACCCATCGAGGCTGATAAAAAGCCCCTACCAAATTTTTACCGGATTCCAGATCGACACCCGTCTTTCCTCCCACACTACTATCAACTTGAGCCAACAAAGTGGTGGGTATCTGAATAAAAGGAATCCCCCGCATGTAAATGGAGGCTACAAACCCACCAACATCCCCGACGACACCCCCACCCAAAGCAACTAAACCGGTTTTACGATCCCCACGAAAATGAATGATCTGACGAATGATTTTTTCAACCGTGGCCAAAGTTTTGTATTTTTCCCCATCGGGAATGACAATCCATTGATAAGAAAAATTTTTCCCTGACAAGAGTTTGTCGATTTTTTTACGATACAAACGCGCCAAGGTCGTATTGGTTACAATAACAAAACGACGCGATGGAAAAAAAGAAGGGAGTTTTTGGGGGAGAGAACGCAGCAAACCCGCACCAATATCGATGTTGTAACTACGCTCTTTAAGTTTAACGGGAACGGTAATCATAAGGTAATAAAAAAAATCCCCCGCTTAAAATAATCCCAAAGGAATCCCTTTGGGAGAGGGGGTTAGGGGGAATTATTAAAAATGAGTCGCCCCTCCTAACCTCCCCTTATGCTACTCTGCGAAGCAGCCTTCGCTACGTAGCACGAGTAATTAAGGGGAGGAATAACTTTCAAAATCTTCCTCTCCACGGCCTCTGGTGTCAAGCCATCCGTTTCAATCTGGTGGGGTGCTAAATCATAATACGGACGACGCTTGCGGAGTAACTCTTCTATTTTTTCACGACTCACGCGCGATCCCAGCAAAGGTCGATGAGATTGTCGCCCCACACGCTTATCAATCACTGCAGGAGAAGCTGTTAAGTTCACCCAAAAACCCCGCTTTAAAATCTCCCGATTTGACTCCGAAAGAATAGCCCCTCCTCCCAAACTCACAACACAAGGAATGAGAGTTGAAAGATGGAGAAGCGCCTCATGCTCGGCCCTTCGAAAAAGGGCTTCGCCCTCTTTTTGAAAAATCATGGAAATAGACATACCAAAAGCACGCTCAATCACCGCGTCCAGATCGACAAAAGGAAGATGCAACCTACGGGCTAACAAAAAGCCGACCGTACTTTTACCTGTTCCCATAAAACCAGTAAGATAGATTTGCTGTTTCATCGGTAATCGATATGAAATTTTATTGGATCCCTTTCCTATGATGAGGAGGGGAATATTAATACGCTCTCACCTGCTGAAGATATCCCTCATAGTTACGACGGATTTCAACAAGCGAGTCACCACCAAATTTTTCCAAAAAGGCTTTAGCGATTTCAAAAGCCACGACATTTTCGGCAATCACACCCGCGGCAGGCACCGCACACGTATCGGAACGTTCCACAGAAGCTTCCACATCTTTCTTGGTATGAATATCCACAGAATGCAGCGGCGTATAGAGAGTTGAAATGGGTTTCATGACACCACGTAATACCAGCGGCTCTCCAGTGGTCATTCCCCCTTCTAAACCGCCTGCACGGTTAGTTTTGCGAAAAAACTTTTTATCAGCAGAATTATAAAAAATTTCGTCGTGGCATTCGGAACCAAACTTTAACCCTTCTTCAAAACCCAAACCAAATTCCACTCCTTTAATCGCTTGAATACTTAAAATAGCCGCCGCTAAACGCGTATCTAATTTTAAATCCCATTGGACGTGGCTGCCTAAGCCGGGAGGAAGACCCGTCACTACAATTTCAAAAATACCTCCAACGGTGTCTCCATTTTTCTTGGCTACATCAATTTTCTCCATCATCTTCTTAGCCACCACAGGATCAATACAACGTACAGGATCGTCTTCAGCCAAACGGGCCACATCTTCCCAAGAAGGGCGATCCGAAGAAATAGACACACCTCCAATGCAAGTCACATGACCCATAACGGAAATATTAAACTGATTGAGAAAACAACGCGTCACCGCCCCTAAGGCCACTCGCATGGTGGTTTCACGTGCCGAGGCCCGTTCTAAAATATCACGCAAATCATGCGTATCGTATTTAAGACCGCCATTTAAATCTGCGTGACCGGGGCGCGGCGAATCTACCGGGCGCTTTTTGGTGTAATTTTCGATAAAATCCGTACTCATCTCATCGCGCCACGCAGAAAAATCACGATTGGCCACCCATAAGGCAACAGGAGAACCTAAAGTTTTGCCATGGCGAATGCCGGAGGTGATGTCAACCGTATCGGTTTCAATCTTCATCCGCCCACCGCGTCCATAACCCTTTTGACGGCGAGCCAATTGAAGATTAATCGCATCGGCTGATACAGGAACACCGGAAGGCATTCCTTCAAGAATAACGGTTAATCCTTTGCCGTGGGATTCACCTGCTGTGAGATATCGAAGCATGTTATGAGGGAAAAACTTTTTCCTTATCGGTCAGTTTCAGTCCAAGAGCAAGAATGATTTTACGTTTGGTATCCATACGGCAAGTCATGCCGGATTCAACACGATCAATGGTTAAGGCCGACAACCCCGCCTTACGTCCAAGCTCCGCCTTACTGATAAGCAGCTCTTCCCGAATTTGGCGAATATTGTTTTTAACTTTTTCTTCAACCATGACACCCTCTCTTAATTATTAGTCACTTTCACTAATTATGTCTAAAATTAATCGAAGGCTGTATAAAGGTCAAGAAAAATGATTAACTATTAATTATTGATATTATAAAATATATAAAATTAAGTATAATTATACTTAAATTAAGTATAATTAATATTAATTGATAACTGACTCGATTCATAGAGTCGCCGAGGGCATCCCAGCATGGTTTCCCAACGGGATCACTTCGTGATTAGCCGGGGTCCATGGACAAATATTTAAACTGGGATGTCATTAAGGGTATGTGACATTGCAAGATAAGATTCAGAGAGATAAACCAGAAATGGAAAGATAATAAGCCCAAATTTCTTTCCCAAAAAAATAAAACAGAAGAGCCCCCATCACTAAAAAAGGACCATAAGGAATAAGAAAAGGAGCTTCAGAATTTTCTTGAGATAGTTTTGCCTTAATCGCTAAAAATAAAGAATAAATTGTTCCTAAAATGGAACTAGACATAAAAATAAAAAGCGCGCCTTGCCAACCCAAAAAGGCTCCCAACATAGCACAAAGCTTTACGTCTCCCCCACCCAACCCTTCCCTCTTTCTCAGCCATAAATAAACTGTTCCAATTAAATAAAGAAAACCACCCCCCACCAAAATACCCAAACCCGAATGAATTAAAGCCGCCTTCCAGTTAGGCCAAAATTGATACACGGACACGCCCGTCCCCACCAAAATACCAGGAAGCGAAATCACATCGGGGATAATTTGGTGATCAAAATCAATGAAAGTCACCACAATTAAGGGACTCACAAAAAGCAAAAACCAAACAAAATAATCCGCCAAACTCACGGTATGGATAAAAACAGCTAGGGACAAAAGAGCGGTTCCTAGCTCCACTAAAGGATAGCGGATGGAAATAGATTTTTGGCACGAACGGCAACGACCTTTTAGAAAAAGATACCCCAACAAAGGGATATTATCGTACCAAGGAACTTGACGGCGGCAATGAGGACAAAAAGAACGCCCCCCCAAACTTAAATGTTGAGGGAGACGGTAAATACAGACGTTCAAAAAAGAACCGATTACGGCACCAAAAATTAAAACTTCTGTTGTCAAAAACCAAAAAGGAATCATAGGCTCAAACTGGATTAAAAACCAGGACCTTACTATAACGAGTTTCCAGCAACTGGGAAGAAGAAAAAAATAAAAACTGAAACACTAACCAAAAAACTAGACGTTAATGCCGCTATGCTCTTAAAAATCAAAAAAATTCTTAACTTAATTTTAGGTCAACTTTCTTGGAACCCTCCTCATTGGATAGCCAAACCCATCCGATTCCTAACAAAAAAGATTTCCTCTTTTAAGAAAAAAAACCCGCGCCCTTTTTGGTTCATGCTTTTGGGGAGTATTCTATTGGCCACACTCATCTACCCAACTCTTATTTGGTACCGCCATCGTCCCCAACCGGTATGGACCCAAGTAAGCCTGGCAAACCCCACAATTTCCAGTATAACAAGTTATGGAATTATCCCTTCGTCTCTCTTTATCAGATTTAATGGATCTGCGGCTCAATTAACGGACATAGGCCAATCTCCAGGAGATAAAGTCAGCCTCTCCCCCGCTATAGAAGGAAGCTGGAAATGGACCAGCGATCGAGTTCTTCAATTCACCCCCAAAGCAGACTGGCCTGCAAACCAAGAGTATAAAGTTTCTTTCAAAAAAAATCTTTTTCCGCCGCAAATTCATTTAAAAGAATACGACTATTCCTTTCGGTCCCCCGATTTTACGGCAAAAATAACCCATATCTACTTTTACCAAGACCCTGTTGATCCCCAAAAAAAACAAATCGTAGCGAGCATCAACTTTACCCATCCTATTCTCCCGGCCGATTTTGAATCGCATGTTCAACTTCAAGAAATAACTAGTAAAGAAGATGATTCTGCACCGCCTTTAAAAATAACTGTCACGTACGATCCCCACTTCCGTAATGCCTACATTACTTCCGAAATCATCACACCAACCGCAAAAGAACGTTTTGCAAAACTGGTCATTACTAAAGGGCTACACCCGCAAGACAATGCGTCAGCCGTCAGCAAAGTAGAAACAACGGTCTCCGTCAATATTCCCAGCATCTCTACTTTTTTTTCTGTTAATGATGTTGAATCCTCCATCGCAAAAGATGACGAAACCCAAAAACTTCAACAAATTTTAGTGATTGCGACCAAAGATAAAATCGCTCAAAAAGAATTAGCCAAACATCTTGTAGTTTATCTATTACCCAAGGATAAACCAGCCACCGAAGAAGAAGCCGAAAAAGATTATAAATGGGAAAGTGCCAGTGAAGTAACTCCTGAAATTTTATCGGCCTCCCAAGAAATTAAGCTCACTCCCATCTCTTCTGAAACTGACGGTTCTTTTACTCAAAGTTTTTCTTATCAACAACCGGAAGGACGTTTTCTGTATGTCACTGTAGTCAAAGGAGCTAAATCTTTTGGTGGCTATGTTTTAAGTGATGATGCCAATTTTATTGTTCCTACAGCTACTTATCCACGTGAAGTGAGCTTGCTCTATCAAGGGTCACTCTTATCTCTATCGGGGGAAAGAAAATTGCCGTACTTAGTCCGGGGGGTCAAAGATGTAAAACTCAATTTTTATCGGGTTCGACCGGAAGAAATTAATCATCTAGTCAGCATGACAGACAACAACTCCTCTTTCTCCGATCCTTCTTTTTCGAGCTACCGTTTTAACGAAGAAAATATTTCGGAACTCAGCACAGAAATTCAAAGTTTCGACAATACAGACCCAAGTGTTATTCATTACGGCGTCATCGATTTTGGAAAACATGTTCAATCTCAAAAAGGTCTTTTTCTGATGGATGTGGGAGAATTAAATGGGCAAAGCGTGCCATCTATTCAGGACCGCCGACTCATTTTGGTCACCGATTTAGGACTCATCATCAAAGACACGGCAGACGGAACACACACTGTCTTCGTTACATCCCTCAGTACAGGAAAACCAGTTGAAGGCGTTGTAGTGGAAGTGATGGGCAAGAATGGACTGCCACTACTATCTTCCAGAACTGATGCATCAGGCAAAGCCGTCTTAAACGATTTTTCCACATTTAAAAACGAACAAACCCCAGTCGCCTATATTGCCAAAAAAGGGAATGACCTCGCTTTTTTCAGAATCAACCACCAAAAGCAACATGTGAACTACTACAATTTCGATAATGGAGGGCTGCATCTTTGGGGAAAAACAACCTTAATGGCCTCCTTATTCACCGACCGAGATATTTATCGCCCTGGGGAAAAAATGGTGGGTGGGGTTCTCGTACGCCGATCCGATTGGACCCAAAGTGAAAGTATTCCTCTCTCCGTAATCATTACCAATCCCAATGGACGACAAGTCAGTGAACAAAAAATTCAACTGCCTGATTCCGGATTTTTTGAAACTAGCTATCAAACTTCTGATGAAAACCCCACAGGTACTTATACCTGGGAAGTCCGCCTTCCTGGAACAAACAAAGAAGATGGATCCGAACCCATTGGTTCGGGCACGTTCCGTGTGGAAGACTTTGTGCCAGACAACATGAAAATCAAAAGTCGTCTGTCAGTGGATATAGCGGAAGATTTTTTAGGATGGATTTCTCCAAAAGATCTTAAAGGACTAGTACAACTGGATAATCTGTATGGCACAGCCGCCAGCGATCGACGTGTCACTGGGGCACTGAGTTTAACCCCTGTTTACCCTCATTTCACATCCTATGACGATTATACATTCTATAACCCTCTTGTTTTACAAAACGAAACTCTTCTCGATTTAGTCCCTGATGTCACCGATGAAAAAGGGGCTGCCTCTTTCGATTTTGATTTAAGAGACGAACACCTCGCTACTTATCGCCTTAGTTTTATCGCCAAAGGTTTTTCCAGCGATTCAGGACGGTCCGTCACAGCCATCAGCCAAGCCCTTGTATCGCCTTTAGAATGGATGATCGGTTACAAAGACGACGGGGACAACCTCATCACTCGCGGCAGCACACACAGCATCAATTTTATTGCGGTTAATCCTCAGTTACAAAAAATTGATCTCAGCAGCCTGACCATGCGGATCGTGGAGAAAAAATATATTTCCACCTTAGTCAAAAACGACGATGGCACCTATCACTACAAGTCACTTCTCAAAGAAGAAGAATTGTCACAAAAAGATTTCTCCATTTCAAAAGACGGGAGCTCTTTTACCTTACCCACGGACCAACCAGGGAAATTTATCATTCGTTTGTTTAAAGAAGACTCAAAAGTTGCTGAACTTTATTTTTCGGTCGCTTCCGATGCCAATTTAACGCGCTCTCTGGATAAAAATGCGGAACTCATAGTTTCACTCAATCAAAAAAGCTATAACCCCGGGGATGACATCGAAATTTCTATCAGTGCGCCTTACGTGGGATCGGGCCTCATCACCATCGAGCGTGATAAAGTCTATGCCAGCCAATGGTTTACAGCTACAACCACTCACTCCGTTCAAAAAATTAAACTCCCCGCCGATTTTAACGGTAACGGTTACATTAACGTCATGATGGCTCGTTCAAAAAATTCGGATCAAATTTTTATGAACCCGTTCTCCTATGCACTGGCTCCTTTTTCGATGAATTTAGAAAAAAGAAAATTAGCCATTGACCTTAACGTGCCGCAGCTCATCAAGCCAGGAGAGACACTCCCCATTCGCTATAAGACAAGTCGTCCATCCCACATTGTTATTTATGCCGTCGATGAAGGGATTCTTAATTATGCGGGTTACGTTCTTCCCAACCCTCTGTCGTTTTTCTATACCAAACGTGCGTTGGAAGTGGAGACGTATCAAAACCTGGATTTAATTTTACCGGAATACTCCCAATTTAAAAATACTGCAGCTCCCGGCGGGGATGGTGATGTAGAAAAAAACGCCGTCAATCCCTTTAAGCGCAAGGGAGAGCCACCCGTCGTCTATTGGTCGGGCATTATTGACGCCGATGCTACGGAAAAAGAATTATCTTTCACTGCCCCCGATTATTTCAATGGTAGTCTCAGAATCATGGCCGTGGCTATGGATGATCAAGGTATCGGCACCCAGGAAAAAATCACAAAAGTACGTGGTCCTTTAGTATTAACCGCCAACACACCTCTTTTCGTCACCCCAGGAGATGTTTTTGAAGTCGGCCTAACAATCGCTAACAACGTCAAAGGTTCTGGAACGAATGCCGAAGTTTCCGTATCCGTTTCCCCTTCCAACGGTTTAAAAATGGAAGGCGAAACACAAACGAAAATTGTCATTCCAGAAAACACGGAAAAATTTGTCACTTTTAAAGCCAAGGCGGAAGATATTTTGGGGGAAACCCATCTAAACTTCACAGCAACACAAGGAGAGGCTCATGTGGAGCGGCACGCTTCCTTAAGCATTCGTCCGGCTTCCGTATATCAAACCACGTTGACTCATGGTTATCTTAAGTCCGGCAAAAAAACGGTGGAACTGACACGAAAAATTTATGCCGAAAAATCAATTCTCAAAGCGGTTGTTTCCCCTCTGCCTTTAAGCTTTGCTTATGGTTTGGCTCAGTATTTGGAAAAATATCCTTATGGCTGTACGGAACAACTCATCAGCCAAGCTTTTCCCGCCCTCTTCTTAAAAAGCCACCCTGAATTAGAAAACGAACCAGGAGCGGCTGAAAAAACTCTAATGCGTATCATCGAAAAATTAAAAACACGCCAAGAGAATGGTGGCTTCTTTGGAATCTGGCATGCAGGATCAAATCAAAATGTGGAATATGAGAGCGATGAAGAAAATACCGAAGATGAAGAAGACACTGAAAATAGTCAGCCCATTATCACAGCTAGCTCCACTTCACAGTTTCTTACCTTGTATGCTCTGCATTTCTTTCTAGACGCACGCGAACAAGGAGTGATCATTCCCGATGGTTTATTCGACAACACATTAGAAGCTGTTAAAAAAATCGTGCAGCAAACACCAGAAAACCAAGCCGCAGCACGGCTTTATTCCTACGCTGCTTATTTGTTAACACGCAATGGCATGGTCACCTCTAATTATATCGCCAACATCCGCAACTATCTCGAAAACAGCGATGAAGAATGGAACAGCACACTCACCGGAGCTTATCTGGCTGCCACTTATCAGTTGTTAAAACAAGATAAAGAAGCCTCTCAATTATTGTCCGCTTACTCTATGGGTAAAGATAAATTAGCAGACGATTATTTTTTGAGTTCCACCATCAGTGACGCACAATATTTTTATATTTTGTCACGCCATTTCCCTCAAAAAATTGCTTCAGTTAAAACAGAAACCTTACTCGCTTTAGTTGATCCTTTAATGCAAAACCATTTTAACACTCTTTCTTCTTCCTACCTTTTGATGGCGTTACAAGCGTATGCCGATAAAGTCAGTGTCCCTTCGGCCGATTCCATAAGTGTGACCGCCACTCTTAAAGGCAAAGAAACCTCCTTGGAATTGAAGGGGCATTGGATCCAAACAGCTTCCTTCCCCTTGGAATCGGAAAAACTAACTTTTGCAGCTAAAAATAATACGCCTCTTTTTTACCAAGTGGTGGAATCTGGTTTTGATCAAAAGTTCTCAAAAACAATCGTGACTGACGGCATCGAAATTTTGCGGCAATATCAAAATAACAAAGGAGAAAGTCTCACCTCCACTTCCTTAGGAGAAGAGATTTCAGTCAAGCTAACTCTGCGTTCTACAGATGGTCAAGCCCACCCCAACGTTGCCGTCATCGATTTATTGCCCGCAGGATTTGAACTCAGTGAGCCGCAACTCATTATTCAAGGAGAAAATGGAATTTCAGGATCTACTGCATGGTCCATCGATAACAGCCATGTACGCGAAGACCGTGTCTTATTGTTTGGAGAGGTGGATGAAACAGCCAAGGAATTTGTCTACCACATCCATTCGGTCAATCAAGGCGTCTATCAAATTCCTCCCGCGGTGGCGGAAGGCATGTATGATTTAGACATAAAAGCCATGACGGCCGCAAATACCTTAACAGTTACATCTCCGGAATGAAAAAAACAGCGGCGTACTTCTTAGCACTTCCAAGTATCCTCTTGCTGTGGTGGGTTCTTTTGCCAAAACCACCCCTGATGGAACCCGTATCCTCTTCGCAGGCTTTTTATGACGACAATCAAAACTTACTGCGCCTCACCTTATCGACAGATCAAAAATATCGCCTCATTCTCCCTTTAAATGAAATAGCGCCTTTACTGATTGAAACCACTTTGCTTAAAGAAGACCAAACCTTCCGTTGGCATTTGGGCTTTAATCCATGGACCTTGGTCAAAGGGTTTTGGAACACCTACATCATTGGAAGACAACGTTCAGGAGGTTCCACGCTGACCATGCAAGTGGCCCGACTACGTTACCAAATCAATTCCCAAACTTTATCGGGCAAACTAAAACAAATTTTTAAAGCGATAGAATTAGAACGCCATTACAGTAAAAATGACATTCTTGCGGCTTATTTTAACTTAGCCCCTTACGGCGGAAATATTGAGGGTGCCGGGGCGGCCTCCCTTATTTATTTCAAAAAGCCCGCACGCAATCTTAACCTGGTAGAAGCCTTAACTTTAGCTTCCATTCCTCAAAGTCCTTCCCTACGCTCGCCTGAAAAAGGCAGCCAAGAAGAAAAAAGATTGGCAGAGGCCCGTAAATCTTTATTCCGTTTATGGTGTCATTTTCATCCCAAAGATAAAACTCAAGATAATTTAATTGCCCTCCCCTTATCGTTTGCGTCCATCAAAGAGCTACCCTTTGAAGCACCTCATTTTGTCGATGAATTAGTTCAGAAAGAAAAAAATAAATCGGAAAAAGAAACCCGCATTTTCACAACGCTCAACTTAAAATGGCAACATATGTTAGAAGAGCAACTTACCAACTACGTGCGCTTAAAAAAAAACAGCGGCATTAAAAATGCCGCGGCTCTTTTGGTGGATACCCAGAGTATGAAAATCAAAGCGGCGGTGGGTTCAGCGGATTTTTTTGATGCGGCCATTCAAGGTCAAGTCAACGGCTACCGGGCCAAGCGTTCTCCAGGATCTTCATTAAAACCATTTGTTTACGGGCTGGCTTTTGACCAAGGGCTTATTCATCCTTTATCTCTTATCAAAGATACTCCCACCAGCTTTGGAGAATACGATCCTGAAAATTTTGACAAAAATTTTAAAGGCCCTATGACCGCCCGGGACGCGCTTATCAACAGCCGCAATATTCCAGCGGTGGTTTTAACTAAAGAATTAAAGCAACCGAGCCTTTATGAATTTTTAAAATCCGCTTCCGTACCTTTACCTAAAAATGAAGCGGCTTATGGGCTGACTCTCGCCTTAGGTGGAGCCGAAGTAACCATGGAAGACCTAGCAACTCTTTATGCTATTTTAGCCAATGGAGGACGCTTTTATCCTTTGCGTAAATTAATCAGTGACCCCTCTCCCCATCAAGGGCTACCACTGTTAAGCCCAGAGGCCAGTTTCATGGTATTGGATATTTTAAAAGATACGCCTCTGCCGAATTATTTGTATTCTCATCACAACATGCCTCTTTATTGGAAAACTGGCACTTCCTTCGCCTTCCGTGACGCATGGACTACGGGAATTATAGGCCCTTATGTTTTATGCGTTTGGGTGGGTAATTTTGACTCAACAAGCAACAACGCTTTCGTTGGACGAAAAGCCGCCACTCCTCTTTTTCTTCATATTGCTGAAAATATCATGCAGGGTTTGACGCACTCTCTTCCTCTTCATGATGCGTCAAAACTTAATTTGAAAAAAGTGGACGTATGCGCAGTCTCTGGAAAAATTCCTAATCCATCTTGTCCACACACAATCAGTACATGGTTCGTTCCAGGAAAATCACCCATTTCTGTTTGCGATATTCATCGTCGCATTGCCATCGATAAAAAAACGAGGCTGCGGGCTTGTGCCAACCAGCCCAAAACTGAAACAGATGAGGATGTTTTCGAATTTTGGCCTTCCGATCTCCTTCATTTATTCAGCATCGCGGGTATTCATCGTAAAACAGCGCCATCGTATCCAACTTCATGCCATGAAGAAAACGGACAAGCTCAAGCCCCCCTCATCACATCACCTCAAAAAAATATAACTTACACGGTGCGCACCACACAAACAGATGAAAAAATTCCACTGCAAGCTATCTGTGATCCGGATGTTTCTTCCATTTATTGGTTTAGGGATGAGACTTTTTTAGGATCTACCTCTCCACAAACCCCTTTCTTTTGGACACCGCGGGTGGGAACAGGGACCATCAGAGCTGTGGATGACAAAGGCCGAAGTAGCGCACAGACCATTACCGTCAACGCTGTTGACTAACTCCTTGCCAAGGCTTACCAGCCTATGTTAGCCCATGACCCATGCTGACTAAAGAAGATGTTAAAAAAATTGCAGGCCTGGCCAAAATCAAACTCAACGAATCTGATTTGGAGCAGTACGCCACTCAATTGGGACAAATCTTGTCTTTTGTGGAAAAACTCGACAAACTCGATTTAAAAAATGTGGAACCCACCTCGCATGCTGTTAGTGTCACCAATGTTTTTCGAGAAGATGTTTCTGTTGTCTCAGAAGTAAATAAGAAAATTTTTGAACAAGCTCCTTCTGAAGAAGATCATTTGTTCAAAGTACCAAGGATTATCGGATCATGACTGAACTCGCCCACTTAACCATTCATGAAGCGGCAGAAAAACTAAAGAAGAAAGAAATTTCTTCCGTAGAGCTAACGCGTGCCGTCTTGCAACGGATTGAAAAAATTGATCCAAAAGTGGAATCGTTTTTAACCGTCACACCAGATATAGCTTTAAAACAAGCCGAAGCCGCCGATGCCAAAATAGCTCAAGGCCATTACCATCCTCTGCTTGGTATCCCTTTAGCTCCTAAGGATATTTATTTAACTGAAGGAATCAAAACAACCTGCGCTTCTAAAATTTTAGAAAATTTTGTGGCCCCCTACGACAGCACAGTCATTCGAAAACTAAAAGAAGTCGGCATGGTGATTGTAGGAAAAGTGAACATGGACGAATTTGCCATGGGTTCATCTACGGAAAATTCCCATTTTAAAATCACGCGCAATCCTTGGGATTTAAATCGCGTACCGGGAGGATCATCGGGTGGTTCTTCCGCAGCGGTAGCGGCAGATTTATGTTTGGCCTCTCTCGGCACCGATACCGGTGGATCGATCCGCCAGCCAGCGGCTTTTTGTAGTATCGTGGGCCTTAAACCCACTTATGGTCGAGTCAGCCGTTATGGCGTGATTGCCTTTGCTAGCTCCTTAGATCAAATGGGCCCCATGACAAAAGATGTGGAAGATGCGGCTTTATTGATGAACATCATGGCGGGGCATGACGAAAAAGATTCCACCTCCATCAATCGCTCGGTACCAAACTACGCTTTATCGTTAAATCAATCGGTTAAAGGATTAAAAATTGGCGTGCCTAAAGAATATTTTCCCAAAGAGTTGGATCCCGTCATCGCCACGGCGGTAAAAAATGCTTTAAAAGAATATGAAAAATTAGGTGCTGAGATTGTAGAAATATCATTGCCTGCTTCGGAAGCCGCCATTGCAGCCTATTATATTATTGCTCCAGCGGAAGCGAGTTCCAACCTGGCACGTTACGATGGCGTCCGTTTTGGATACCGCGCCGACTGCAAAACTCTGGAAGAACTCTACACTCATACAAAAACTCAAGGTTTTGGTCGTGAAGTAACCCGGCGTATTATGCTAGGCACTTACGTGTTATCGGCAGGGTATTACGATGCCTACTATCGTAAAGCGCAAAAAGCGCGCACGGTTATTCTCAATGATTTTCAAAATGCTTTTAAAAAATGTGATGTCATTGCCTCGCCAGTGACACCCACCACCGCTTTTAAAATTGGCGAAAAAACCAATGACCCGGTTCAAATGTATTTATCGGATATTTTCACCATCCCGGTAAACTTAGCGGGGCTGCCTGGCATGAGCCTCCCATGCGGGTTCGATCAAACCAACCTGCCCATCGGTTTACAACTCATCGGAAAACCCTTTGATGAAGAAACACTTTTTAAAGCAGCCCATGCTTTTGAACAAGCGACACCATGGCATAAGAAAAAACCAACTGTATGAAAAAATACATAGCTCTTGCTTTATTCTTATTATCCGCCTGTGCTTCCACCCCACCAATCGAAATGAATATTAACGATATTTGTCGTCTAGAAAATAACGGTAAAAAAATTACAACGGTTGGCTATATCACATCCCCCAATTGGATATTTTGTTCCAACACATCAGGCAGAATGGAGTGTGGAATGAATTTAACAGCCACTCCCAACGGAGAAAAAATAGCAACAGCTGACATTAAAGAAGGAAGTGGAAAAAATGCGGTGCGTAATCCAAAAAAATATAAACCTCTTCAATTTAAAGATGCACATGGTCAAACTTTTGGAGATGACACCCATGTCAAACTTACAGGAAAGCTGACCAGTACAGAAGATTCCGTAAGCCACAACCCAATTTGTTACATTGAAGTATTTGAATTTGAGCAAACCCCTTGATGGGTCATACTGATCCACTCAGTTGGCGGAGAATCTCTTTAAAATAGACCCCTACCTAGGCACGGGGAACAATGATATTATTCTCAAACTGTATCACTCCCCATTACCTTCATAGCTTGACTAAGCCCATTTAGTTCTTATAAGAACGAAGACAAGAATAGGAAAACTTATGGCCGACTATTTAAACAATATTAAAAAACAAATTAAAGAAATCACCCCCCAAGAGGTTAAGGATAAAATTAATAATAAATCCGGGGCCTTAGTTATTGATGTCCGTGAAAAAGAAGAAACTGACGGGGGCATTATTCCGGGGGCACAAACGGTTGTTCGTGGGTTTTTAGAGCTCAAGATTGATGCCCTAGAGCCCAATAAAAATCGTGAAATCATCCTTTACTGCGCCGGTGGAAACCGCTCAGCCTTATCGGCCAAAGCGTTACAAGACATTGGTTATACGAATGTCACGTCGATGAAAGGGGGCTACAGTGCGTGGCAACATGCGGGGTTGCCCATTGAGCAGAAAAAATCATTATCAGCTGAAAAGCTGGCTCGTTATGCCCGTCACCTTTCCATGCCGGAAGTTGGTGAAGCCGGCCAACTCAAATTATTGGATGCCAAAGTATTATTGATTGGAGCCGGTGGGTTAGGCTCACCCGCTGGGCTTTACTTGGCCGCTGCCGGTATTGGGACCATCGGAATTATCGACAATGATGTGGTGGATTCTTCCAACCTCCAACGACAAATTTTACACGATGAATCCTGGAAGGGTTTGCCAAAAGTAGAATCGGCTCGTCACCGCATGTTGGGATTAAACCCAGATATTAAAATTATTCCCCATAAAGAAAGATTAGACCGCACCAATGCGATGCAAATTTTGGGTCAGTACGACATCATCGTCAATGGCTGCGATAATTTTTCTACGCGCTATCTCTTAAACGATGCCTGCTATTTTTTGAAAAAACCACTCGTGGATGGCTCGATTTTCCGTTTCGAAGGTCAATTGACCGTTTTCGATCCGGCACATGGCGGCCCCTGCTATCGCTGCTTGTATCCGCTTCCCCCTCCTCCGGAGATGGCTCCCAGTTGCCAAGAAGCCGGCGTGTTTGGAGTGCTTCCCGGTATTATTGGATCGCTGCAAGCAGTGGAAGTCATTAAAGTGATTTTAGGCATTGGCGAACCAATGATCGGCAAGCTCATGCTCTACGATTCTTTAAAACAAAAATTCCGCGAAATGAAAATACGGAAGGATTCTTCTTGCCCCATCTGCGGCGACAACCCAACGATTAAGGAGCTCATCGATTACGAATGGTTCTGCACCATGGGGACTGTGAAGCATTGAACAAGCCTTGACAATAGGCCCACGAATGCATGACCATGCCTTGCAAAATACATAGGGTTTTTCATCTTTGGACAAGATGTTAAGGTTACAGGTTTTAATATAGTCCCCTATTGATTCATTATGAAAACTAAACGCCAAGCCTCTCTTCACCGTAAAACTTCCGAAACGGACATTGCTTTAAATTTAAATATCGACGGAACGGGAGTTTATAAAATTAAAACGCCGCTACCTTTCTTGAATCATATGTTGGAAGCGCTCGCCAAACATGGGCTGTTTGATCTCACGATCAAAGCCTCAGGCGATATCGATGTGGACGATCATCATTTAGTCGAAGACATCGGCATCACATTAGGTGACGCTTTTAAAAAAGCTTTGGGTGATAAAAAAGGCATCCGCCGTTATGGGCACTTTACACTTCCCATGGACGAAGTACTAACCACAGTGGCTCTTGATTTTGCCGGACGACCCTGCCTTATCAACGACTCCAAGTTACGGGGTGGAAAAATTAAAAATTTCGATGTGGAATTGGTCAATGAATTTTTCCAGGGTTTTGTCAATGCGGCACAAATCAACCTGCATATTTTAGTGCACAAGACTGGCAATAAACATCATGTGGTGGAATCAATTTTCAAAGCCTTTACCCGCGCCCTGGATATGGCGACTACGCTGGATCCACGGGTAAAAAACATTCCTTCAACGAAGGGAAAATTGTGATCGCCATTATCGACTACGACATGGGCAATCTGAAAAGCGTTTCCAAAGCTTTGGAAACTGTGGGCGCTCAGGTCTGTATCACGCGCGATCCTCAATTAATTTTAAAAGCAGATAAAGTGGTTCTACCAGGCGTTGGCGCTTTTCCACAGTGCATGGATAATCTTAAAAATTATGGGTTGGTAGATGTGATTAAAGAGTCGATCAAATCTGGAAAATGGTTTTTGGGCATTTGCTTAGGATTACAACTCCTCTTCGAGGAAAGCGAAGAGTTTGGTCCGGTAAAAGGTTTAGGAATATTAAAAGGTGGAGTAAAAAAATTTGATTTTGGAATAACCCCCCATTCTCCCCCTCTCAAAATCCCCCACATGGGTTGGAATCAGATTTCAAAAAAGAACGATCCTCTCTTGTTCAAAAATATTCCCGATAAAACTTCTGTTTATTTTGTACATTCTTTTTACGCGGCCCCACAGGATGAAAACATTGTCGCTACAACAACCGATTATGGTTTTAATTTTTGTTCCAGTATCCAAAAAGACAATGTTCTGGCCACACAATTTCATCCGGAAAAAAGTCAAAAATGGGGCTTAAAGATGCTGAAAAATTTTATGGAGTTAAAATGATCGAATTCTTTCAATACTGCATCGACCTCATCCTGCATGCCGACCATCATCTCAACACTCTAGCAACAACCCTCGGGCCGTGGCTTTATCTCATTTTGTTCCTGGTCATTTTTTGCGAAACAGGCTTGGTGGTAACCCCTTTTCTCCCTGGTGATTCCCTTCTTTTTGCCTTGGGAGCCTTATCTGCCTCGGACAACAGCTCTCTGGAACTGAAAATACTTCTTCCGCTTCTTATCATCGCAGGCGTTTTAGGAGACAGCGTCAACTACGCAATCGGAGACCATATTGGCCCCCGCATTTTTAAAAAAGACACTGGACGCTGGTTACGCAAAGACTACTTGTTAAAGACGCGTGATTTTTTCAAAAAATATGGCGGGAAAGCCATTATTTTAGGGCGATTTATGCCTATCATTCGTACATTTGCACCTTTTGTAGCTGGGGTCGGCACCATGCATTATACACGTTTTTTGGCTTATAACCTCATCGGATCTATTGCTTGGGTTTGCTTATTCTTGTTGTCAGGATATTATTTTGGCAATATTCCAACTATTAAACAGAATTTCCACATTGTCATTATCACGATTGTCCTTATATCACTTTTACCGATAGTCATAGAATATATAAAAGAACGAAAGAATCGTCATGCTCATCATTCCCGCAATTGATTTAAAAGATCACCAAGTCGTGCGCCTATCTCAAGGTAAAATGGGAGAGGCAAAAGTGTATGCTGATAATCCTGTGATGATTGCTGGCGATTGGATTAATCAAGGGGCAAAACGGATTCATTTGGTGGATTTAAATGGTGCTTTTGAAGGTAAGCCCGTGCACTTTGATGAAGTACAACAAATTGCAACGGCATTCCCTGAAGTTAAAATCGAAATTGGGGGCGGCATCCGCAATTTAGAAACCATACAAAAATATATCGACTGCGGAGTCCACTACTGCATACTCGGAACAGCTGCGATTAAAAATCCCTCTTTACTGAAAGAGGCGTGTAAAAAATTCCCAAAAAAAATCATCCTAGGAATCGATGCCAAAGATGGACTTGTAGCCACCGATGGTTGGGATAAAACCAGCCATAAAAAAGCCATTGATCTGGTAAAAGAATTTGTAGACGAAGAAATTGAGTCCATTATTTATACCGACATTGCCAAGGATGGCATGTTGAAAGGAATGAATCATAACTCCATTGCCGAAATGGCCGAGGTATCACCTTTTCCCATCATTGCCTCGGGAGGATTGACATCACTGGAAGATATTGAAAAATTAACAAAGGTAAAAAATATCCTCGGCGTCATTGCAGGTAAGGCCTTATACGAAAACAAATTTACATTAAAAGAGGCCATTAAAATTTCACGAAACGAATAACGCCACCTCTCTCCCCCTCTTAGTATAAGAGGGGGATGGGGGGAGTTAAAATATGCTTACCAAAAGAATTATTCCCTGCTTGGATGTTAAAGATGGCCGCGTGGTCAAAGGCATCAAATTTTTAGGATTAAAAGATGCCGGCGATCCTGTGGAAGTAGCTAAACGCTACGATGATGAAGGGGCGGATGAGCTAACCTTTTTAGACATTACCGCCTCGCACGAAAAACGAAGAACAATTTTTGATGTGGTAGAAAAAACGGCATCGCAGGTTTTTATGCCCGTCACCGTCGGTGGAGGGGTCAGAACACTCCAAGACATCCGCGATTTATTAAATGCCGGAGCCGATAAAGTATCCATCAACACGGCTGCGGTGCAAAATCCGGATTTTGTCCGCGAGGCTGCTGCTAAATTCGGCACGCAGTGTATTGTGGTGGCCGTGGATGCGAAGAGACATATATCATCCCGGCAGATAGTGAGCCGGGATCCATTCACAGAAAATTTAAAAAACATGGACCCCGACTTAAAGCATGCCGGGGTGACGACATTCGAAATATTTACGCACGGTGGTCGCAATCCCACAGGGCTGGAGGCTGTTGCATGGGCTAAAAAAATGGAAAATTTTGGTGCCGGGGAAATTTTACTTACCAGCATGGACCGCGATGGGACAAAAAGTGGTTATGATTTAGAATTAACAAAAGCTATTGTAGACGCCATATCCATTCCCGTCATTGCCTCAGGCGGCGTAGGCAATTTAGAGCATTTGTATGAAGGGCTAATACAAGCCGGCGCCTCAGCCGTGCTTGCCGCTTCCATATTTCATTATCAGGAATATACCATCCATGAAGCCAAAGATTTTTTGGCCAAAAAAGGTGTCCCTATCCGCATGGCTTAATGAACTGTTGCTCCCCCATTATTAACCATACCGGCAGATTGTACTACCGCAGCGGCAGCAGCCAAGGCTGCTGAATCAACTCCTGTCACACCATGGGATCCAAGAGTGTCCTGACCGTCAGCATGAAACACACCCATAACCTGTAACGCAAGCGCCGCAGCTCCACTCCGATTTCCACCACCGCCTATAAGTTGATTCTTAATCTCGCCCACAACATCGGCAGCAATATCACCAGCTTGATAAGCTTGTCTGAAATAGCTTGCACGTTCAGATCCTATCTCCCCTTCCAATTCAGCCCAAAATTCAGCAGGCTGAGTGGGGGCTTCAAAATGCGGGTCGTTGGCAACAACAGCGCTTGTCGTCAAACGGGCAGGAGCCGTCTGAACAACAGGTCTCACACGCGGTTGAGAAGCTGGCTTTCTTCTAGGTGAAGGAGATCCCGTCACTTGATGCGCCACCGGGTTTTGAGCCGTTAATTGAGCATGATGTTGACCCGATTGATTGGGATTTTCCAAAAGTTGTATTTGCTCCATGGTCAGGTAAGCATTGTTGAGCTTATACATAAGAATACGAACTTTTTTGAACGCCTGATACGTTTCATCACCCAGGCCAAACTCTTTACACTTCTTTAAAAAAGCCGTCTTCCATCTCTCCATGGGCTTAGCCAACTGAATCCCTTTTTCCACAAGGGTCATACATTTGTCTCGTTCCGCCATCACTTCGAGAAATAAATTTTTAAAATCTTCCGGGCTGTCAACACGTACGGGCCAATGGCGCTTGTGACCAATATCCTTCATCTGGTTATAACACTGACCAAAAAGTTGTTTTCCACGACGAAACGCCTCCACAGTGGGCTGAACATTCCCATCTTTATCCCCCAATAAAAGCTTCATCTTCCCCTTACTATCTCTTTCAGCGTAATCCGAAAAATGCTGTATCGCTTCTTCTTCTGTAATCATAGCAACACGCTGAATAGGCCGCCCAGTAAGGTTCCGGGTATCTGCGGTACCGGGGTTATGATTGGTGATTTCGGTAGCTTGAGCCGCCGATGCAGCGTCCGATGCTGTCTTACTCATGGGAGTCCCGTTATTTTTTGTATCGATATTTCCTTCATCTCCCCATAAAGCCATACCTGCATCGTGCACGCCGGGTAAAATGAAGACCCCTCCGGACTGCCCCACATAACCACCGTTCATACCCAAACCAACGGAATGTGGCATACCGACAGAAGCAAAACGGAAACGGGGATCATCCAGTGGAAGCCCTTGTTGCGTACCTCCCACAACATCACGCGTCCCCAACGGGTAAACAGTTACAGGTTTACCACCCGTTAATGCAGCCGTCACATTAGCCTGTGAAGCGCGTGCATCCGAGCGATCTAATAGAGTGGCAACATCTCCTTGTACAATGGTCACTCCAAACTTTGGAAGCCGTCCCACCGTTTCTTGTGCAACAATACCCGTTCCTAGGTTAGAAAAACCCAAAAATTCCATCTGTCCGGAATGCGCATCCAATTTTAAAACACCATGTTGAAAACGGAAAATTAAAGCCTCGTCATTGGCGTCTAAAATATCGACATCCACTCCATCAGCCCAGGCTTTAGCCATAACATCGGGGCTTAGTTTGAAATTAAAGAAGGATCCAACGCCCGGATTAAATCCATAACGCACATTACGGAAAAAGGAAGTCAGCCCATCCAAGCCATAACGGAATTGCAATTCGGTAACATAATGCGCATCAACAATACCTTCCAGTCTATCACCAATAGTCCCCACCGTATCTTCAGCGACACGTAAAAAATCACGATACACACCAATGTCCTTGGTGGCATTTTCCATCAAAAGAGCCTGCGTCGGAAAAACAGCAGAAAAAGCATGTACACGTGAAGACGTTGCAGGTCCTAACAGATCATAAATCCGTAAAGTAGCCCGATGTAATGCAACATAGGCGCGTGCTGCTGCCTTGTCGTTACTGACCTTGGTGTAATATTTATTGTGGATTTCATCTTCAAAAAGAGCACGGGTATAGTCTAGCGCCTTACTCATGGATTGAGTATACTGGCTATAGGCCAGAGCAAAATCTTCAAGAAGTGGATTTGGAATTTCTTGTCCTACACTTAAAAAAGCGGTCTTAGCTTCATTAAGTAATCGTTGATAGTAAACCGCTTGGTACGTCAGTTCGTGGGAGAACTCTTTTAAATTTTGTTCTTTTTGAAGCTGGATAAATTCCAATCGAGCCCGTGAATTTTTTAAAATATGCTGTTTGGTCACTTGAGCATCTTGATCAATAAGGGAACGTACTTGACTACGGGCCTCCCACACTCCAGCCAAGGCTTCGTTATCAAAACCAAGAGATTCGATTGTAGCGCGCGTTAGATGGAGGCGTTGTTGCAAATCACCGAATCGTTCCAAAACATCTAATGGATTTTCACGGACCAACTTTGCTTCATACTCCCACTCCTTTAACACTTGACGTTCTTGAAGTAAGGCTTCCCATTTTTCTTGAACTAACCCTTTGGTTTTACCCACTTCGTCGTCGCGCGCTAATTCACGCAAATGTTGGTATTCGTGAATGAGTTGATTGCTGATATAATTATAAATGAGTTGAACTAATTCAGCACGTGTTGCACCTAATGTTTCACGGCTAAATTGACCGGACGCTACCTGAGCATCTTCAACCCCGTAACGATGATAAACTTCAATAATTTTGAAGCGATTCATCATATCCTGAATTTCCACACCATGGTTGGCGCGGACTTCAGGAGTGGAGTAAAAATTCCCATCCAAAAGAGCTCGTTGAATGGTTTCGGAAGTAAACACCGCCCGACGATAAGCTTTTTCCGCCTGATCAACAGCTTCAAATGAAGGTAGGCGTTCTTCAGTATCGTAAATAGTACGGAAGGCATCTTGTACTTTTTTCCGTTCCGCAATGACGGAAGAAACAAAATGCTCAAGGGGATTAACCGAAACTCCCTGTTCAGGAAACATAATTCCCAAAAGAACTTCCGATGTAAGGGGAACAGCATCTCCAGAACTGTCAGCAACGGTTAGACTCCCCAACTGAAGAGCCGCCAGATCTTCGTTGTGCTTGACGTAGTCAGAAATTTTAATGTCATGGTCGTGTGTTCTTCTGGGCTTTACCCGAACAACACGGCTTAAAACACGATCCAAAGTGCTGGGTTGAGCGCTTTCTACTTGAGCACCTGCTTCTGCAGACGCTTGTGCTACTTCAGCTTCTTCTGCAACACGAGCTTGATCCAAAGTAAGAGTGGCATGGTATTGATACAACGCATCGAGATAATCCACCAAAGCAAATAAGTTCTTATGGTATTGGGTTAACGCTTCACGACCTTTTTTATCCCCAGATCCAACCACCATAAGCTGTGCTTCCACTTTTGCTTTAAGTTCCGGATGGCGAGAATAAAGCACTTGTTCCAAAATAGCTTGGGCAATAACCTCACGGGCATGAATACTATTATTAGCAGGTCTGGCTACACCTCGATCTGCAACTAGTCCCCCCATGGTAGAACTGGTTTTGTATTTACGGAAAGCCGCAAACAAGGCCTCAAGATTAGACTCGCTATCTCTTTCCCAGACAACAGCCATATCACGGCCTATTTCCTGGAGACGATCTAATACCGGAGCATTTGTTTCTAAAAATTGTTTCTGCCACGTTTCAAAATTTTCTGGTGGGGTCGGATTTGTTTCAAATACCAGATTAGGAGCCATTTCGGCCATAGGGGTTAATTCTACCTTGGCCGTCTCACCCATCAATGCTGTTAAAGCATCTGGATGTAACAAAAGAACATTGAGAATGTCGCGAATATAAAGGTCTTTAGCTTGTCCGAATAAATCACCCCATTGAGTCAGTCCTGGAACAAGAGACGCAAAAAATTGAGTAACCTCCTCTTTCCAATCAACCCCCGCTTGAACCAAGCGAGTGATTGTAGGATTATTTGCGGTTAAATCACCGAGTCCACGGCCCATCATGTCGATAAAATCAGACAACTTCATCGCAGGATCCTGGGCGGCTTTGACCAAGCGCTTCACCAAGGCAGACAAGATTTGACGAGGCAGCCCCACAATACCTTCGGCTAATCCAACACGCCGACGCCATAAAATTTCTGTGACTAAGTCTAAAACCACATCTCCGGCTTTGCCGATTTCTGTCAACGGGCGCGAACGCCTGCGGGCGCGCTTGGTCATGACACCGACGGATAATTCTTCGGGGTTGCTGGAGGCTATTTTGGCAAAACGATCGGCAAAACCTTGCGCCGGTTTAGAGTCTCCAGGAACATAAGAACCCACATCCACATCCACATTCAATTGTTGGGACACAGGATCTGAAACGCCCTCAACGAGATCGCTTGTTTCCGTCTCACGAGGCGCAAGCCAACGCTCACACCAGCCATCCGGCGAAGAAAAATAAACTAAACCGTTCGTCCGATCCTCTTGTGCCATTCCATGACGACGGTTTCGGTTGAGGTCATCAATCAATTCCCGGGATTCGGCCTGCATTTCCAAAAAAGCCAACCCATTGGCCGGTGTATTCCAACCACTATATTCCCAACGATTACGTTGTTCATCGATACCAGAATGACTGGTAAAGGCATTTACAATATGATGCGCCCCACCATCTAATTCTTGCAGCCATTCCCTCCCCCAGGAGGAGTGCTGATTAGGATCCGCCTTAGCCAATAAATCCACCGCTACAAAATCCGTGATGCCCGCTACATTTTTGGGATGACGCGAAGTCAGGTTGACGACGGAAAGGGCAGAGCGGCCATCGGCGACAACAAACAACGGGCCTGCCAAACTTTGGTGCGCAAAACGGCAGGCTCTCTCCAAATCGCCTTCAAGAGCACCCGCTGCATCGATATAGCCCGGAATCTGCACATCACGCCCTAAAAATTTGTACCACAGTACCGTGGACAAGCCTTGGCCACGCAAATCATAGGCCATCACGTTAAAACCTTTGTCCAGATAAACTGCCACATCATCGTAATATTCAGCCAAAGATCTTCTTTCATCCGGGGCTATTAAAACGGTGCCTTTGGAGGAAACACCGGCCGGCTGAGTAAACATCTGGTAATACAAATTCACTTTACGGTTGAAATTGGCTTCGCGTGTTCCGGCAAAAAAACCGTCTTCCACATGATAATCCTTAAATACATAACGTGCATAAAGGTAGAGGGCATTCTGATTTCTATTTTGAATGGGGCGTCCTAAGGCTACGCTCTGCGCATCGACCCATGCGGCATAAGCTTCCGGGCTTCCCCGAGCTTCTTCTGGAACATTGCCTCGCATCAGCCACCACATATGGTCTAAACGGGCCGAATCGCGCTCAGGGATCTGGAACTCCGTCCACCGATATTTCTGCGTTGATTTAGGTGCAGCCGCTCGTGCTTCCTGCTCGGCCCGTTCTAAAACGGATTTGGACACCACCGGGGCCCGTGGGAATGTGCTAGGAATTTGAGATAAATCTTTTGCAATCCCGTAGGGATGATAAAATTTAAGCCACCATTCGCGCGGCATGGTTTCCATGCGCGGCCAATCTTCAGTAAGGAAGGCTTTTTTACCGTCGTATCGAGTTTGATAATAAAATTTAAGAATTTCGGAAGCGCCTTCTAAATTATTTTGAAGAGTCTGAAGAGCCACTCGGCTGGAGGAGTCAATTTTTTCGCTCAAGGCTCGCTCAATAGCGCCTTGGGCTTTTACTAAGGAATAACGAAGCGCATAATAATTTTGTTCCAAATCCAAGTCACCGCCAGGCACCATCAACGCCTGTGCCCGATAAATAAGGCTGTACGCCACCAAACCATCCATGAGGTCATGAAGTGCACTATCTTCAAAAGGGGCCGATGCAATATAAGATTTATAATCTTCAGAAAGAACACCTGAGCCAACAGTGAACGTGGAATCTTTCAATGCATCATAAGCCCTACGGGTATCCAAAACATCAATGGATGATAACAGAAGGTCCCCTGTCAACTGAGCCGCAATCGCTAATAATTTGGCTTCTCGTTTAGCATCAATTTGAGTCGTCTGTGGCAGACGTGGACCAAAAACCTGATAATGAAGGGCCGTACTGAGATGCTGTGTAATTTCTGGATTGTGACTCCAATCTTCACTATCTACTAAACGAGCTGGAGGTGTAGGAAAAGCTCTTTTAAGCTGGCTGGAATTGCCACGCGCCCCTGTTCCCCGAAAATGCGCGGGAATTTTATCGACAAATTCTTCACGAACCCGTGCAAAAAAGCGGGTGAGATAATCGGAACCTGCCACCAAACGTGAAACGCTTAGTAATTGAGAACGTAAAACAGCATGCAAGTGTGGGTTTTGAAACATTTCACTCGACAAATCCAACGAACCTCCACCCATCACTAAAACCGCCGCGTTAAGCCCATTGACCAAACTGCGGTAAATAGGAGTTTCTGTATCCAAATCCATCTCTCTAAAAGCAGCACTGAGCTTTTCTTTGGCCTCTGCTTGAGAAGAAGAGGTCGCAACAATAAAAATTAATTCCGGTAATTCCGCTTCTATGATCTTAATATAAGGAGCCGCCTGTTTCTTTGTTGTACGGGAAGTCTTATCTTGTAAATCAGAAACATACAGAAACCAAGGATCCCTTGGATTACCTCTTAATTCCTGCAATCGTGAATCACTTATTTCCAAAACAGGCTTTTCTTGCGCTAGACCCATGCGACGGGTCACTTCATCATCCCAAATTTTTTGCAATACTTTATGGTCACCGCGCACTTTAAGTTTAGCCATCAAACGTTTCATCGAGGCCGATAAACGTCTTTTAGGCAACGTATACTCCCGCACCAACTCCCGCATACCTGAACTAATGCGCGCTGTTTCATGCTTGGTTTTACCCGTCACCATGTCCAAACCTTGCAACAGCGATTCACCCACCACTTGCATTGGCGCGTTCGGATGACGCAACAAAGTCAACAAACCTGCAATAGCTGCCGGTTCGGCTGAAGAGGCCACACGCTCAACAGTGGCCAAACGGGTTTCAGACCACAACGGTGTTTGCAACAGCCGACCCTCGGGGTGTACCTGTGGCACAACAACCTGGCGCCGCATCCCCATTTGAAATTCATTATCAACCAACGTAATGGGCTTGACCTGACCTGCATTTTTTTCATCCCCCATTTTACGCAAGAAAGCGGCTTTTTTAGAATAAGCCAAAAACACCTCATGCTTGGTAACCGCCGTGCCATGAAGAGCCAGGTCAGCCAAGGCAAAACGTTCCTCAGGGGTTAAACCATAAAACCCAACTTTATCCACCTTAGCAGCCATGGCTT
>CAZQCI010000009.1:0-36637 GCA_964592255.1 uncultured Nitrospiraceae bacterium
ACAATGACATTCATCACCCGAGGCGGCAAAAATGCAGAGACAGCAATGGCTAAAAGAAGACCGGGAAAAGCTTGAAAAATATCGGCCACGGCTAAAAATATTTTTTCAAAAATGCCTCGAGAAAAGCCAGCTAAAAACCCAATAACGGCTCCGATGGTCACCGTCAATGTTGTCACCATTAAGCCAATGCCCAATGAAAGGCGGGCTCCAAATAAAACACGGCTTAAAATATCTCGACCATTTTCATCGGTCCCTAGCCAATGAAGAAGAGATGGAGTTTGCAGTTGAAGCGCTAAATGAGTTTCAAAGGGGCTATAAGGTGTCAACATAGGACCCAAAACGGCTATGAACAAAAGAAAGAAAAATAGAATGAAAGAAATGTTTTTCAATGAAATCCTATAACTTAATTCTTGGATCGATTTTTGTATAAACCAAATCTGTTAATACATTGACCAAAACATAGGTTGTCGCAATCACCAAAATGCATCCTTGGACAACGGCATAATCTCTGCGGCTAATCGCTTCTAAAAGGAGGCTTCCTAATCCAGGCCATGAAAAAATTTTTTCAGTTACTACGGCACCAGCCAAAAGAGTTCCAAATTGCATCCCCAAGATGGCTACAACAGGAAGAAGAGCGGTGCGTAAAGCATGTTTTACTAAAACCCAAAATTGAGAAACTCCTTTGGCGTGGGCCGTACGGACATAGTCAGCTTTGAGAACTTCGATAAGAGAAGAGCGCATCATACGGGTTAGAATAGCCGCTAAAGCACCACCCAAAGCCAGACTTGGAAGCCAGAAAGAACCAGGTAATTCACGTCCAGAAACAGGAAACCAATCGAGTTTAATGGCAAACAGCAAAACCAAAAGAGGCCCTAAATAAAAAGAAGGGACCGACACACCGACAAGCGAAAAAACCAATCCTAGTTTATCCCACAAACTTCCTTGCTTAAGGGCGGTAAACAAACCCAAAAAAAGAGAAAAAAAACAGGCCCAAAAAACAGCCAACAGGGCCAGTTCTAATGTTGCGGGGTAACGCTCCATAATCATTTTGGAAACCGGCTTATGAGTAAAATAAGAATAGCCCCAGCTCCCTGAAACAATATCTTTCCAGTAATGAACATACTGATTAAGAACAGGTTGGTCGAAATGGGCTTGTTCAATCAAGGCTTGTCGATCGGCGGGGTTGGCATTTTCACCTAAAATAAAATCAACGGGATTACCGGGGGTCAGTCGCAATAAAAAAAAGACAAGGCTCCCCACCGTAAAAAGTACGGGGATCAACAATAACAGCCGTTTAATAAGATAAAGAAGCAAAATAAAACCCCATTGACCCTTGAAAAAGGCCATGTTATTCGCTTTGGCCTTATTGTTCAAGAAAGTTCAAGAAAGGAAAATATGAAAACTATCACTATCGGCGGTATTACGGAAGAAATCATTGAGCGAGGTGATTATCCAACCGACAAACTTAAAAATTTACTCAAAAACGAAGTCATCGCCATCCTAGGCTATGGGCCTCAAGGTCGTGGCCAAAGCTTGAATTTACGCGATCAAAATTTTAATGTGATTGTGGGTATTCGCAAAGGCGCCAGTTGGGATAAAGCCCTTAAGGATGGTTGGGTGGAAGGCAAAAATCTTTTTGATATGGATACGGCGGCTGAAAAAGGAACTGTCATTCAATTTTTACTTTCCGATGCCGGTCAGATTGCCTATTGGCCAACTCTTCAAAAGCATTTAAAAGAAGGGGATTGTCTGTATTTCTCGCATGGATTTGGCGTTGTGTTCAACAAGGACACCCACATTATTCCACCTAAAAATGTAGATGTCGTTTTGTGCGCTCCTAAAGGAAGCGGCTTGACGGTACGGACGCAGTTTCAAGAAGGACGCGGCATTAATGCTTCTATTGCAGTTTGGCAAGATTATACAGGCCGGGCCAAGGAACGTGTGGCTGCTTTAGGCATTGCTATTGGCTCTGGGCATTTGTTTCAAACAACTTTTGAAAATGAAGTCCGCAGTGATTTAACAGGAGAACGCTCCGTGTTGATGGGTCTTATCCAAGGTGCCATTAAAGCCCAGTACGAGGTATTAAGAGCGCATGGCCACTCACCATCAGAGGCTTATAACGAATCGATTGAAGAAGCTTTTCAGAGTTTATACCCACTGATTGCAGAAAATGGAATGGACTGGATGTATGCCAACTGTTCCACCACCGCTCAACGTGGGGCTCTTGATTGGGCTCCTAAATTTGAAAAAGCCATCAAGCCGGTGATTGAAGAATGTTATCAAAGTGTTTTGTCTGGAAATGAAGCGCGTATTTCCATCAATGCCAATTCCAAATCCGACTATCGCGCCGGTTTGGAAAAAGAACTCGCCGCTATCGCCAACCAAGAAATGTGGCAGGCAGGAAGAATTTTAAGAGAATTCCGTCCAGAACGAGCCTACAAGAAAAAATAATGTCATCGCGAGGCCCTGCTATGCAGGGCCATGGCGATCCACCCTTATATGTTATCATCCTAACATATATAACTATATAATATTAATATATTTTTTCATTAAAAAAATTAACTGTTTGATTTCTAACACTTATATGTTAACCTGTGTCCATGATGAATGAAGTACGCCATGGTGAAACAGTTTTGGCAGAATCTCCTTTGGACTTAACCCGGGAGAACGCCGCGGTATTGGGGGAAGCTTTTTGGAACATTGTGCGTCTTTATCGTTTAGGGAGAAAGGAACAGGCAGCACTTTTGGGAATGAATCCGGATAATCGACAGGCATTAATCGACTATGAAGGAAAAAAATCCATTCCGTTGGATCCGGATAAATTTTTCCGTGTCAGCCTTATTTTAGGAATCCACAAAAACCTGCGAATTCTTTATCCCGAAAACAGGGACATCGTCTATAATTGGATGACCACTCAACAATCCCTCTTCCACGAAAAAACCCCGATGGATTTTATTATGGAGAACGAAGCCGATTCTCTTTTGAAACTGGCCACTGTTCGCCGGGCACTCGACATCATCCGTACAACTCACTAAATATTAAAAATAGGTTCAGCGGTATTCTTTTATTTTTGGCAAAAGAGCTCGGTGCCTGAGCGTACCTGAGCCGACATTTGAATCGTCCGCGAGTTTCGAGCGACTGAAAAGAAATAAAAGAATACCGCTGAACCTATTTTCCTCTGACGTGCATTCTTTTTCTTTCAAAACCATTTTTAAGAAATTTGTCAGTTTTCGCAATATCGCCACCTGTGCCCCATCGCAAAATTTATTCGATGATATTATCAGCCCCAAGCATTTTTCAAAATTACAACAACACGAACTGTCATCCAGCAATATTAATCATTCTCAGAAAAAAACCTGCCGCCCTTTTCAGTATGGCAACACAGGATTAACCCTCTATGTCTTTGAGAAATTAAACTGGTGTTACAGCCGCTTCAACCAGGGAAACCGTTATGGGGTTTGGTACGGCTCGCTGGAAGAAGATACGTCGATCTGGGAGATTATTTATCATCGCTTGGCAGAAAACAAAGAGCTGTGGGCCAATCCTAAAATTACCTCTCCCTTTATCGTGCATCAACGCATCATGTTTCAAGCCACCTGCAACTCAACCTCCATGGTGGATTTAATGTCAGAAAAGGAGATGTATCTCAAACTGGTCAGTGACAATTATTCTTTCTGCAACAAACTGGGAGAATGGGCCACCACCCATAACGTGGATGGATTTTTCACCCCATCAGCCCGAAAAAAAGACGGCATCTGCACACCGTTATTCAACCCGGCCATTATTAAAGATGAATTTCTCTATTATTTCGATCTGATCATTCATCGAAATTTTAAAGTAGAATTTAAAAAATCGGAAATAAAACAGATGGAAGTTCCGAAGGAGTGGAGATGATAATTCCATTGACGGATGTGTATAAATATTATAATTTATGAGCATGAAATCAAACATTAAAAGGAAACAGTTTTTACTGCCCCAGCCCTTGATTACCGAGGTTAAAAAAGCCTATAAAACCAAGACGGAAACGGAGGCCATTGTTCTTTCACTGGAGCAGGCTTTAAAAAGAAAGAAGTTGGAAAAATTGGCCAATTTGGCCGGTAAAGTCAAAATGGATATCACCGTTGAAGATTTAAGGAAATTACGTGCAAAAGACCGTATTTATTGATTCTTCCTGCTGGATTGATTTTTTCAGAGGGCACGACCCATCCCTTGTGGCCATTATGCAATCACTCATTAGTGACAATTCTGTTGTGATAGCGGGGCCTGTTTATTTGGAGGTGTTGGGAGCTTGTCATTACGAAAAAGAACAACAAGAAGTAAAAATTCTTTTTCAGAGTCTTCCTTTTCTGGAATTGACAAAAAGCGATTTTGAAGAAGCCTCGGTGTTAAAGCAAAAATTACGGAAACAAGGAGTTCAGACAGGAAATATGGATTTATTGATTGCGTATCTGGCTATTAAAAACGAATGTTGTTTACTGCATCGAGACAAAGATTTTAACCAAATAGGTCGGCGCTGTCATCATTTGACCATGCACCCCTTTTCACTGAAATGAATTCACAAAAAATCCGCGTT
The DNA here is from genome assembly GCA_964592255.1 of uncultured Nitrospiraceae bacterium. GTDB lineage: Bacteria > UBA10199 > UBA10199 > UBA10199 > SBBF01 > CAZQCI01. Next base: position 4,574 of record CAZQCI010000009.1, read on the forward strand.
CGTTTTGCCCCCAGCCCTACAGGTCACTTGCATGTGGGTGGGGCCAGAACCGCTCTTTACAATTTTTTATTGGCACGCCAACAGAAAGGTACCTTCATTCTGCGCATCGAAGATACCGATTTGGAGCGCTCCACGCCGGAATCCATCCAAGCCATTCTGGATGGCATGAGCTGGCTGGGGCTTACATGGGATGAAGGCCCCTTCTATCAAACCAAACGATTTGATTTATATAAACAACATGCCGATCTTTTGCTGAAGGAGAAAAAGGCTTATCGTTGTTTCTGCACTCCCGAGTTGCTCGACCAAAAAAGAAAATTGGCCCAGGCCGAAAAACGAAAGCCCATGTACGACCGCACTTGTCTTGCTCTTTCAGATGAGGAAGTGAAAAATAAAATGAGTCAGGGCGAAAAATTTTGCCTTCGCTTCAAATCGCCAAATGACGGGGAAACCATCATTCACGATGTCGTTAAGGGGGATGTCACTGTTTCCAACAAAGAATTGGATGATTTAATTATTGCACGCACCGATGGATCCCCCACCTATAACTTTACGGTTGTCGTTGATGATGTGACGATGAACGTCACTCATGTTATTCGTGGAGATGACCATCTCAATAATACACCACGGCAAATCCAATTGTATGAAGCCTTTGGTTACCCAACTCCCATTTTTGCCCACGTACCGATGATTTTAGGTGCAGACAAGCAACGCTTGTCAAAACGCCACGGAGCCACCTCCGTTATGGCTTACCGCGATATGGGCTATTTGCCTCAGGCTCTTCTTAACTACCTGGCGCGTCTGGGATGGTCGTACAAAGATCAGGAAATTTTCTCGATGGAAGAATTAATTGAAAAATTTTCTCTTGAAAGCGTTTCAGGTTCCGCCGGGGTATTCAATAACGAGAAACTCTTATGGCTTAATGGCGTCTACATTCGAGAAACCAAACCTGAAGTTTTAATGGACTTAGTTCTTCCTTTCTTGGAAAAAAAGGGCATTACAAACCCTGATAAAAATATTCTCTTAGAAGGAATCAAAATCAGCCAAGAAAAAGTCAAACTAATGACAGAGCTGGCCGATATGGTGGATTTTTTCTTTATCGATGTAGCCCCCGATTCAAAACTTATTGATAAATTTTTCAACCAAGAAGCCAAACCAGTGTTGCAAAAAGTAGAAAAAACCCTCTCTTCTTTAGCTATTTGGGACCATGACTCTTTGAGTCAAGCCTTCAACGGCTTGGTAGCAGAAACAGGATTAGGCCTTGGCAAGTTGGCTCAACCCGTGAGAGTGGCTGTGACTGGACGCACAGTCAGTGCCGGTGTTTTTGAAATCATCCGTATTTTAGGAAAAGAGAAAACCCTATCGCGAATACGCACCTATTTTTAATCCCCCAAAGGGGGGTGTATTCCCTACCACTGATGGCGAAAAGTTAGAGAGTGGGTTCGTTTAAAAAAATCTGCCGGGATGACGTTTTTTTTCTTCACTCAATTTCAAATTGACTCAGTTCCACTCCTAATTTCTGATTGATAAAATTACTAAAATCGATACACTGCCGATCTTTGACACTATGATTTCCAGCAAACAGTCCGTAGAAAAAATGCAGGCTTATGTCAACGCCAGCCATTCGGTAGCGCTGAATCAAAATGCCCGTTTTATTAAACTAGATTCCAACGAAGCAACCGTGTCTCCTGCGCCATCGGTTGTTGCGGCTTTAATGAATTTTATTCAAACGGGTCCGCTGAATTGGTATCCGGATGTTGAATCCAGCAAACTCATTGCGAAGCTAGCTTCCTATACAGGATTGCCCCAAAATTTTATTCAAACATTTAATGGTTCTGACAATGCGTTAGAAACCATCTGCAAAACTTATTTAGAAAAAGGGGATGAAGTAGTGTTGTGCATGCCCACTTATGATCATTTCCGAGTTTATGCAGAAAGTTGTGACGCTACTTTGGTAAGGGTTTACGGTCCCTCAGCTTTTGAACCTAAAACTGAAAAAATTTTACAAGCCGTGACCCCTCGAACTAAAATTATTTACATCGTCAATCCGAACAACCCTACAGGCATGATGTATTCTCAAGAAGACATCAGAACTATTCTCACCCAAGCGCCTCATGTGCTTTTAATTGTAGATGAAGCTTATTTTGAATTTTCCGGAGAAACTGTGGCTTCTTTGGCCTTAGAGTATCCCCATTTATTAGTTACACGTTCTTTTTCAAAAGCTTTTGGTCTGGCAGGGCTTCGTTGTGGTTATGTGCTCACTTCTCCTGAGAACTTAAGTTCCATCAATAAAGTACGTGTTGGAAAAAATATCAACTCATTAGCCCAAGTGGCTGCTTCGGCGGCTTTGGATGATTTGGATTATATGGAACGTTACGTCAATGAGGTGAAAATAGCGAAAGACTGGTTGGCTCAAAAAATGAGTTCTTATGGCTTATCGGTGGTCAAAACTCCTGCCAATTTTATTTTAGTAACCGTATCTCGTCCAAAAGATGTTGTGAGTTTTCTACAAGAACAAAATGTATTCGTCCGGGACCGAAGTAATGTTCATCAATTGGACGGGATGGTGCGTATTACAATTGGGCATCCTTTGTTAATGGAACGTTTTTGGAAAATTTTTGAAAAAATTCCCCAGGAATTTCTTTTAACCAGTCAGCCCCTTGTTCAATCGGGTTGTTAATTTTTTAAAAACCTCTCCCGCCACCATTCAAACATCAGCAAAGCAAACAAAGGTTTTCGATTGTTCTTTTTTCCGGCCAAATGTTCCCCCACCAAACGATCGACAACAATAGGATTAAAAATACCGGCTTTTTTAATACGATCATGATGTAGGGTTTGCTGCAACACAGGGCGCAACTCTTCTTTTAACCATTGGGCGATAGGAATCCCGAATCCTTTTTTAGGTCTGTAGATAATGTCATGAGGGAGGACAGACTCGAGAGCTTTTTTCAGCAAAAATTTCGTCTGGCTTCCTTTCATTTTAAATTCAAAGGGAAGAGTCGAAACATATTCGACAAAATTCTTATCTAAAAAAGGAGCACGCACTTCCAAAGAAGCGGCCATAGAAGCGCGGTCGGCCTTCACCAAAATATCGTCGCACAGATAAAACTTTTGATAAAAATAAAGCATTTGATCCCCCCTATTTTTGGAAGGGCAAGACAACATAACCTGCCGAACTAAATCTAAAGGATCAGAATCTTGCAATAAAGTGTGAGCTGGGGAAGACGGCTCAAAAAGGGAAAGCTGTTCTTCGCGATGAAAAGCCCCTAACCACACTTGATTGCGCAATACGGGTGGATAGCCGGCACCATATAAAAACTGTTTCAACTTAAATTCAAAACTCATGTCTTTATCAGATACTGGAAGATGACGGGCGAATGCCTTCATTCCTTTTTGAAAAAAAGATGGTATTTTGGAGGCGAGCCTCCCTGCATAAAACGTAGGATAGCCAGCAAACAGTTCGTCACTGCCATCCCCACCTAACGCTACCGTCACATGTTGGCGGGTAAATTTTGAAAGAAGGTATGTTGGAATGATAGAATAATCCGCAAAAGGCTCATCTAAAAAATCGGCCACTTCAGGCAAAATGTCGATCATCTTAGACGCTGTCAGAGTCTGTTGATAATGCGTGGTGGAAAATTTTTTAGCAATAAGACTGGAGTAGGCGGACTCGTCAAAACTGGGCTCGTCAAAATTGATGGAAAAAGTTTTAATGTCTTTGCCTTCCCGATGCCGTGCCATCAAAGCTACAACACTGGACGAGTCCAAACCTCCGGAAAGAAAAACACCCAATGGTACATCACTGACCAACCTTGTCTCCACCGCTTGATCTAAAAGAGAGACTATTTTGGATTGGACTTCTTGTTCATCCCAATCAGATTTTTTTTTGGAAGCGGAAGAAGTTAAAGGAATATCCCAGTAACGTTTTATTTCCAATCCGGACTGATCCCAAATAAGGCAATGTCCGGCAGCTAATTTTTTCACACCGTGAAAAATAGAATAAGGGGCAGGAACATATTCATATTGAAAAAAATGAACCAAAGCTTCGGTATCTAATTGAGGACTAAAACGGGGATGAGGAAGAAAAGCCTTACACTCCGAAGCAAACGCAAATCCCCAAGGCGTATTCCAATAATAAAATGGCTTTTTGCCCATGCGGTCACGGGCGGCAAAGAGCCGACGTTCTTTTTTATCCCAAACTACAAACGAAAACATTCCGTTTAATTGCGTGAGGCATTTCTCCCCTTCATGAATATAAAATTTTAGAAGCACTTCCGTATCAGAATGTGTTTTAAAAGAGACCCCCGATTTTTCAAGACGCGTGCGGATTTCTTGAAAATTATAAATTTCACCATTGAAGACAATAACGAACCGGCCGTCATCACTACTCATAGGCTGGCTTCCTGTAGATAAGTCGATAATGGAAAGCCGACGATGGCCAAGCCCTACGGGCCCTTCACAAAAATAGCCTTCAGCATCCGGCCCACGATGAACAAGGGTTCGGTTCATCTTTTGAAGAACAGATAAATCAATGGGAGAATCGTCTTTATGAAGAATGCCGGTTATGCCGCACATGAAGGGAGGATCCCTCGACAAGCTCGGGATGTCCACATGGGACATGGTGAGCTTGTCGAACCATATCCGTTACAGATTAATTTTTTCATCAATGAGATAAATATTCTTATTTTGCGACTCGTGATAAGTCCGCATCATCAATTCCGCCAATAATCCCAGCATGATGGACAGCACCCCCAAAACGGAAAGGAACACAGCTAATAAAAGAAGCGGATTACGGTGGGCAAAAACATCATGATAATATTTTTGATAAAGCACAATCCCGCCGGTCGTAAAAGCCACAATATTAAAAATAAGACCCATGCCCCCAAAAAGATAAAGGGGCGTAGTCATAAAAGAGCCTAAAAATTTAACGGTCAGTAAATCGAGAATAACTTTAAAGGTACGTGACAGGCCGTATTTAGATTTTCCTTTGGTTCGGGCAAAATGGTTAACGGGAATTTCTGTAACCTTGGCGCCAGCCATAGCCGCATAGGCCGGGATAAACCGGTGCATTTCTCCGTAAAGAGTAAAAGCATCTACAAAGCGGGCTTGATACGCTTTAAGAGTACAACCGTAATCTTTGATTTTAACACCGGTGGCCCATCCAATGAGCTTGTTGGCTAATAACGAAGGGATTTTACGCGTAATAAAAGTATCCTGCCGATTTTTCCGCCAGCCGGAAACCACCCCATAACCCTCCTTCATTTTTTCCAAAAGTTTTGGAATATCGTTGGGGTCGTTTTGATTATCGGAATCTAGAGTAATATAAATCTTACCGGTTGCTGCCTTAAAACCAGCCGACATGGCCGCTGTTTGCCCAAAATTTCTGGTAAAACGAACAATCTTTAAATGAGGATCGCTTTCTGATAATTTTTTTAAAATCTCAAAGCCTCCATCAATGGACCCATCATCAATAAAAATAATCTCATAAGTCTGGTTAAGTGAAGACATCACTTTCTTAACCCGGTTATAGGCTTCGGCCACATTATCCTCTTCATTATAAAACGGGATGATGATGGAGATATCACAAGACGGTTGGCTCATAAAATCCTCATGAATGATTTAAAGAAACCCAACTGTTAGCAGAACTAGCTTGGGCTGACAACCTGAATACGGCAGGTCCTAGCTATTGACAAAGGCCAGGAAACCAATTAGTCCACTGCCCTTAACTTAAATGATGGAGATTTTATGGGAATTCCAGCCAACCAATTAAAACCAGGCATGGTGATCGATCACGAAGGAAAACTGTGGCAATGTTTGCAATCCATCCACAAAACGCCGGGTAACCTTCGGGCTTTTATTCAAGCCAAAATGCGTAATGTTAAAGACGGCACTCAAAAAGAATTTCGTTTTTCATCTACCGAAACCTTAGAACGCATTAATTTGATGGAACGGGAAATGCAATATCTCTACGCCGATGATGATTTTGTGCATTTCATGGATACGTCCAATTACGAACAAGTCCAAATCAATAAATCCATGCTGGGGGATTCCATCAATTATCTTCTGCCCGACTCACTCATTAAAGTCACGTTTCATGAAACCAGCCCCATCGGTGTTAGTCTTCCACCCACATTACAATTCAAAGTGACAGAAGCCGATCCGGGCATGAAAAATGCCACGGCCAGTGCTTCTTACAAAAACGCCACGATTGAAACCGGACTTGTCATTCAAGTTCCTCAATTCATCGACGCCGGGGATATCATTCGCATTGATACAACCACGGGTGAATACCGTGAACGGGTCTCTAAATAGTCATTTTCTTTTACCACAATAGGCCACCCCAGGCTTGGGGGGTCGGTATGTAGAGATGATCCATATGTTTCGCCGATACTTTCATTTCTTATTTTTTCTATTGTTACTGGCTCTGCCAGCTTTGGCTCAATCAGTAAAACCAACCATGGTTTTTGTTTATCCTGGAGGGGAAGGCGATAGCGAGGCCGCACAACCGTTGTTGGATCAATTCACCGCTTTGATTGAAAAACAAGGAGGCCCTGCTTTAGAAGCACACTATTATTCCTCTTTGGAGGAAGGGCTTCAAGCCATGAAAGATGCTTCTTTAGGCATTGTCAGCCTGGAAACTTATATCACGCAAAAAAATAAAATACCGATGGCCCTTCTCCTATCGACTCTTCCTATCAATACGGATCAAGCGGAAGAACATTATTATCTTATGTCGCTAGAAGAAGAGAACCTAAAAACAGTTTATGTTTCCAACCCCATGGATGCACGTTTCTTCAGGCATCTACTATTTAAAAACAGACAAGCAACACCTGTGCGTTCCACTAATCTTTTAGGAAATTTACGTAAAATAGCTGAGGGAGAAAAATCATCTTATCTTTTGGATAGCTATGAATATGAGGGGCTAAAATTTTTAAGTTTCGATTGGATTAAAAATTTAAAACTAACAGCCACCTCAGAGGCAATTCCTACTGCACCCTTGGTTGTCTTTAAGGATTTTTCCGGAAAAGATAAGTTAAAAGAAGTTTTGTTAAAAATGGGTAAAACCAGTGATGGCAAAAAAATTCTACAAAGCCTACGTCTCAAAGGTTTTGTTGAGACAAATACAAACGCCTATGAAAAAACCGTTCAGGATTTTTTTAACCCATCTAGCGCGGCAAACGCACTTCCTAAAACTCCCGCATCACTTCCTAATTGAGCTTGTTTGATGCAAATACCCTCGGCTGTTTTTTTATAAATACGTCTCTTCATTTCCTTCTTAGCAGCAGATAGAAAAAGATCGGAGGCTCCCATCAACCCTCCACCCAGAACTATTCTTTGTACACCCGTCACATTCACCAAAGAAGCAAGACCAATACCTAAATAATAACCCATGTTCTCAAAGAGCCGCAACGCGGCTAGCCGCTTAGGGGATTTATTGCTATTCCGTGCCGTCATGGCCAAGGCATAAAGCTGATCTTCAGGTTTGAGTTTTCGGATAAAATTTAATCCTGGCACTTTCATCATCTGGCGCCTTAAGCCGGAGGCGGAGGCATAAAGCTCAAAACATCCCCGCGAACCACAGGGACAAGGCGGGCCATCACTTTGAATGACCATGTGACCAAACTCCCCCGTAAACCCATGATCACCATGGACAATACGAGAGTTGATTATTAACGCCCCTCCAATACCGGTACCGAGAGTCAACATCATAAAATGGGGCCATGATTTTGCGGTCCCTTTCCATTGTTCAGCCAGTGCCGCATTGTTGGCATCGTTATCAACAAAAACAGGAAGAGAAAAAATACGTTGCAGATATGTTTTGATGGAAAAATTTTTCCATGCCGGAAAATGGGGAGACGCAAACACAATTCCTTGGTCAGCAGACACAATGCCCGCAACACCCACACCAATAGCTTGAGGTTTTTGATCTGCAGACTGGATGAGAGATGCAACAATAGTGCCGATCACTTTCACACTATCGCGTGTGCTACGATGCATCCCCACCGGTTGATTAATTTTTTTAATCACCCTACCCTGTGCCGAAACAAGAGCCGCACGAATATTGGTGCCCCCTAAATCGATGCCAATAACTGTTTTCATAAAACCCAGACTAGCCGAATTGATTATTTGTGAAAATAAGAAAGAGGCAGTATGATTATTTTATGCCTCTCTTTCGTTTTAGCTCAAAAGACAGACTTGAAAACACGGTGACATTATACGGTGATGAGGCCCATCACCTTGCCCGTGTGCTGCGGGCCAAGGTGGGGGATGTGGTTGAGCTCACCGACGAACAGTATCATCTTTTTGAGGCGGAAATTATTTCCACAACCAAAGAAGTATCATTAAAAATTGTAAAAGAGTTAAAAGCCCCGCCCCCACCCTATTCTATCCATCTTTATCTTCCGCTTATCAAACCCGAAAATATGGAATGGGTGGCAGAAAAAATAACCGAACTCAACATCGACGCCCTTCATCTTGTTTCAACAAAATATTGCAATCAGAGGGAAATCAAAGAAAACAAATGGGAAAGACTTTTGAAAATAACAGCAGAATCCCAAAAACAATGCGGGCGATTGATTCCTTTACAAATTTTCCCACCTGAAAATTTTGATGTATTGATATCCAAGTCAGAAAAAGGAACTCATTTTTTTTGCAGTGAAAAAAGGGAAGGTCAAACTTTTAAGGAAGCTGTCGGCAACAAACCGGCACCCTATCATATCTGGATTGGCCCGGAAGGTGGATGGTCTGAAGAAGAAACAAGACAAGCGTTGAGTCATAACTTGATCCCTATAACTTTGGCGCCCTTGATTTTACGTGCTGAAACCGCCGCCTTGTGTGCCGTGTCCAGTTTGTTAAGCTGTCTTAAATAGTTTTTGGTCAACAATATGAACCCACTCATTATTGCCCATCGCGGCGCCTCCGGTGAAGCACCGGAAAATACAATAAAGTCTTTCCGTCTGGCGGCCACACAAAACGCGGACGGCATTGAGCTGGATATTTATCTTACCCGCGATAAGCAGATGATCATTCATCACGATGATTATGTAAAAATTGGACCACATCGTCACCACATGCGTCATTCCACTTATGCCCAATTGCTGGAAGCCGACGTGGGCGAAGGAGAGAAAATTCCTTTGCTGAAGAGTGTATTTGAGGAATTGGGCAAAAATTTCAAAATCATCAATGTGGAAATCAAATCGACAGGGCTGAAAACGGATGGCATTGAAAAACATCTTGTATCCTTGATTGATGAATTTGATCTCAAATCAAAAGTTCTGGTTTCATCCTTTAATCCTCTTCATCTTATCCGTCTTAAAAAACTGGATCCCAAAATCCGCACCGGATATTTGATGTATCATCGGCATTGGATTGCCCAACGGCCTGCTTGGTCGGCTCGCACCCAGGCTGAAACTCTAAATTTGGAAGCCGCCTGGTTTAAAAAACCGTCCATCTATAAACGTTACACCAAACTCAACAAAAAAATCTGGGTATGGACAGTTAATTCTGAAGAAGATATGCGGTATTGGATTGATAAAAAAGTCGATGCCATTATCACCAACTATCCTGCTCGCCTCAAAAGTCTGCTGACAAGCTGACAAATAATTCTTGATTCCCCAACTCACTTATCACTAAATGAATGACTATGATCCAAAATCGCATGAGCCGGTCTATCGCCAAGCTGGATAAATATCCCGAAAGCATCCGTCGCATGGCTGTAAATTTTATTATTAAAAGAACCATCCCCTACGTCGGTACTTCCAAGTTGTGTATCGAGGAAATCACTCCGGAGCGCTTGATTGTTTCCATTCCCAACAAACGAAAAGTTCAAAATCATATTCATAATGTTCATGCCACAGCCATGGCACTTATTGCAGAAACTGCCACAGGTCTTCTAGTGGCTATGAATTTGCCGGATGATAAATTACCGCTCATCAAATCGATGAAAATTGATTATAAAAAAAGAAGCAAAGGGGCGATGAAGGCTGTGGCTTCCTTTACTCCGGAACAAACCCAACAAATCAAAACAGAACCCAAAGGCAGTGTGACCGTTCCCGTCACTGTGACGGATGAAAGCGGCGAGTCCCCCATCCAATGCGAAATGATTTGGGCGTGGATTCCTAAAAAATAATCCCCACTTGGCAAACAATTTTCTTCTGTGTTAGGCATGTTCCCGGAGGAACTTATGTCCGGACATTCCAAATGGGCCACCATTAAACGTAAAAAAGGGGCTGCCGATGCCAAGCGCGGAGCCATGTTCACTAAACTCATTAAAGAAATTACCGTTGCCGCACGCATGGGAGGTGGGGATCCCAATGGCAATCCTCGGCTACGCACAGCGATTGATAAGGCTCGTGGCAGTAGCATGCCCAATGACAATATCGACCGAGCCATTAAAAAAGGAACCGGGGAGTTGGAAGGGGTCAATTACGAAGAAATGACCTACGAAGGCTACGGCCCGGCAGGTGTGGCGGTGATGATTGAGTCGCTCACGGATAATAAAAACCGTACCGTTTCGGAATTAAGAAATATTTTTTCAAAAGCTGGCGGCAATTTAGGAGAAACGGGTTCGGTCGGATGGATGTTTGAGAAAAAAGGAATTTTGACTTTTGATAAAAAAGGAGTGAGCGAAGAAAAGTTGATGGAAGCAGCACTTGAAGCCGGAGCTGAAGATATTAAAGACTCCGATTCAAATTGGGATGTACTTACAACGCCGAGTGATTTTGATACAGTTAAGACTACGCTCGAAAAATCAGGATTTAAAGCTTCAAACGGGGAAGTATCCATGATTCCTAAAAACACTGTCCAACTAGAACAAGCAGACGCAGAAAAAATGCTTAAACTGATAGATACCTTGGAAGACCACGATGACGTACAAAAAGTTTTTGCCAATTTCGACATCTCTGCCGATATTTTGGAAAAAATAAACGTATGATTCTTCTAGGCCTAGATCCTGGCAGTCGTTTTACCGGTTACGGAATTATCGAAAAAGTTGAAAAAAACAAATCTCTTCTGCACATTGATAACGGCGTCATTATCACTACCGACAAACAAACTCTTTCGGAACGGCTTCTTGTTATTTTCGAAAAATTATCTGAAATAATTTTAAAATATAAACCTCAATCGGTAGCTATTGAAAATATTTTTTACGCTAAAAATGTTCAAAGTGCTTTAAAGCTAGGGCACGCTCGTGGGGCAGCTCTTTTGGTATGTGCTCGGCATAACTTGCCAGTCACTGAATACTTGCCTAATTCTGTAAAGCAAGCCGTCACCGGAGATGGACACGCGGATAAAATACAAATTCAAAAAATGGTGAAAATTTTATTTAAGCTCCCTCAGGTCCCTGAAGAAAATGCCGCCGATGCGCTGGCCATTGCTTTCTGCCATGCCAATTCAAAATTACCGATAAAAGGTTAAAAAATTAACGATAGGGTTGTTGAAGGGAACACCCACCAGAGGCAGGTTTCGAGCTTGATGTTTCTTTTGATGGATCGGCAGTAGGAGAAGCCGCTGAGGTTGTCTTACCGGAACAATCAGCTCCACTGCAATCTTGATCAATGCCATCATCACAAATTTCAGTACCTACGGGGTTTGTATCCGACCTTGTATCATCACACTCTCCAGAAATAGTCACGGCTCCAGATGGTTGGGATCCTTCACAATAAGGGCGAGCACTGGCCTCTTCTCCATAACCATCAACATCTTCATCTTCATAATAGGTCTTAATTTCACTAACTGTTAATCCTTCGTCGGCAGTTCCATCACAATTATTGTCCTGACCGTCGCATACTTCGGAAGCTGATGGATTAATGTAAGAAGCTGCGTCATCACAATCACTTGAATTGGAAACATAATTTGCAGGCTGATACCCACTACAATAAAGGCCGGTGGAGGTGGAGCCATAACTATCCTCATCAGAATCGAGATAATAAGTTACAGAACCGCTAGCTCCTTCTTCATCCGTTTTGCGGTCACAATCGTTGTCACTTCCATCACACACTTCAGTAGCCGCAGGATTGATGAGAGCATTATCATCATCACAATCGTCTGAATCTAAAACATAACCGGAAGGCTCTTTACCTTCACAATAACCAGCCGGAGCACTAGCATCGCCATAAGCATCTCCATCACTATCAGCATAATAAGTTACCGTATCGGAAGAATCTGTTCCATCCATACTGCCATCACAATTATCATCTTTACTATTATTACATACTTCAAGTTGACGAGGGTTAACGTATTTGTCGGTATCATCACAGTCGTCTGAATTGTCGGTGTAACCCTCCGGTTGGCTGTAAGCAATAATTGAAGATGAGGAACCGTAATCATCACCATCATCATCAAGATAATAGGTTTCACAACCACTGCTACAACCACTGTCATCACAATCTGTGGCGCCATCACCGTCATTATCTATGTCGTCGATACAGGCATCATCGCCTTTTTCGGGAGCATTAATTTCAAGCGCACCTATGCTACACAAACTACTTCGTGTAGCACCACGTTGATCAACATTAACCAGATCTCCATTGAGATCTTTACAATTAAGTCCACCTTGATTGTAAGGAGTAGGAGAAATTGTATCAAAAGAAAGGGTATAAGTTTCTCCTCCGTTTGATGTGCTAAAAGCAGATGAAAACCCAGGGTCCGTCCCGGTAGTATCATGAGTTGAAGCCGTAAATGGGCAATTCGTAGTATCGTTAACCCAATTGTAGTCCCCAGAATAAAATGTGGTACTCACTCCTGAGTTATAACAATCAGGTCCGTCGCTGGCAGAACCCGTATTACTATCGATTGAAGAATTACCAGATAAAAGCAGCCCCTGCATGCGCAAACCGTCCGTGAAAAAAATACCGCCTCCACGAGCAGTTTCCGCTGAAATGGAATTTAGAGCAACTGTGGTATAAGAAAGATAGAGCTGATTGTCCCTAACATAAATACCGCCACCCCTTGCCCCAACACTATAACCTGTTGAAGTATAATTGTTGGTAATAGAGTTTTCGCCAATGGAGCTATTGAGTATAAAATTATCTTCGCGTGAAATCGTGTCATCATAAATGCCCCCTCCTTCACACGATACGCTACTGTCGCAAATAATGGTATTACCGACAATGGCAGAGCGGTTGATGTTAAGAGACTTTCCTTGAAAATAGAGTCCTCCTCCTTTAGCTCTGGTAGAGGCAGAAATACTATTTCCATAGATCACGACATTATCCAGAGAAGCTTTTGTACCAACAGTACTACTACTTACCGATACCTTGATAGCCCCTCCAGTCACTTCTGTGGAGGTTGAAGTGGAAACAACTTTATTAGATAAAAATTGGCTGTTTTTTATAGTGAGGGAAGAGTCAAGGCTACTTGTAGAGGGATTAATAAAGAAAAGCCCTCCTCCTGCAGCGCTTGTAGAACTATCATTAGTTTCGTTATATTGAACAATGATACCTTCCAAATCCAAAGCGTCCCCATCTTTAGAATAAAAATAAATACCCCCACCTAAATCACTGATTCCACCTTGAATTGTCATGTTTTTCAACGTTACGGTTTCAGAACCATCTAATGAGATAGAGAAAATATTTTGCCCTGAAGGAGAAGTGGTACAAGAAACATTACTAGAACTACTATTGCCTCCATCAAGAATTGTCGTTTGAGCACTTTTCCCCATGACGGTTAGATCGTTGTAGATACTGAGGGCAGAAGACAGGCAATAAGTACCTGACCCTATTTCTAGAGTATCATCAACACCGTAGGTTCCCGTAGAAACACAATCCGAATAATCACTACCTCGAATAAAAGATTGTATTGCTTTTTCTGGGGTACAACTACCCCCTGATTCCACCTGAATGGTTGCAGCTTGAGTTGAAAAAGAAATAAGAATAAAAAAGATACAGAATAGGAGAGTTTTAAAAAATGACATAAATACCACTTATGTCAATATTATATGTAATACATTTTGAGTGTCAAATTATATATATTTTATTGAAAATGAAAAAATACACATAAAATCAATTGGTTAATTGAATTCTAACCTTCCTTAGAAGAGCACCTGAGTATTTTCATTAATTAAAAGGCTGATAATTACTGAATAGAGTTAATCCACCATATTACAAGGGCCTAAAACCTGGGTAATATTCACCTGATTATTATGTCCTGAAAAACGAATTTTAGCACAATCTGCACCACCCGACTTAAGAATCCATTCCGTATAAAATTGAGTGGTCGCCGAAGGGCTTCCATAACGAGCCTTCATATAAGAAACAGCATTCGGCATTGATGTTTTTAACACATCCCCTTCACTGGCAAACTTAGCTTTTAAATAACTTTTAGCCTGATCAGCCACTTCACGGGCAGACCCAAACGCATAAATGGGAAAACCTAACCCAAAAAATAAAATCATAAAAAATATTTTTTTCATTATCTCTCCTTTTACGCCCCCAAAGAGGGCTTCAATGAAAAACTGGGGAGCAAGCTCCCGAGTTTCATCCTGAGAAAAACAATCTAATTTTCTCGGCCCCAAGGGGCCGAGTTTTTCGAAGGATAAAACCCCCTCTGGGGGATTTAATCACATTCTACCTTAAAAGTAGCACTGGCTTTGGAAAATGGCTCAACCTTAACCAACCGAACCAAACAAGATCCAGCTTGTATTGGTTTATTAAACTCAAGGTTACTTCGAATGGTTTTACCCGAAAATGTTAATTCCGTAAGCACATACGGCCGCTCACTGCCTCCTGCACCATTTGGCGACACAACCCATTCTCGGCCCACTTCTTTCAACGTTAAAGTCAAATCTCGATTTTTAATACTTACCGACTCGTTAGGGCTCAGCTTAAATTCCTCACCTACTTCCACCGATTTGCCAAATACGGAACAACTCATTAATAAAATCACGAAAATAAAAGATACCGAAAACAACAAGAGAGAAGAACGCATATGTACATCTTCCCTATTCTCCAAGCTGGGGTCAAATCAAAATTCTTTTTTTTGCAATTACCCATAAAAAGAGGTAGTAACTCAATTGGATTCTTGTTTGATAAGGACTCGTTTTTCATAAAAAAACGCCCAGTAACAATTTATGATTGCTCTTCTTAAAGGCTTACTTGTTCAAAAATCCGCAGAGGGTCTCATTGTTGATGTGTCCGGCGTGGGCTATGAGGTCATGGTCTCGCGATTAACACTGGATAAACTCCCAGAACCAGGCACTGAAGTAGAATTGTTAATTTACACACATGTCGCGGAAGGCATTTTAGCTCTTTACGGTTTTTCGAGTGGCGAAGAGCGAAATTTTTTCAAAAAAGTACTGTCCGTTTCCGGTATCGGTCCTAAACTAGCCCTGAGCATTTTATCGGGTTTTCCCGTTTTTGAATTAGTAGAAGCAATTTTATCTGAAAATATTTCAAAACTAACTTCCATCAGTGGCATCGGCCGCAAAACAGCGGAGAGAATGGTCATGGAATTAAAAGATAAGCTCACTGGTTTATGTGCCAGTGGGCCCGACAAACTATCAATGTCTCCATTTGGAAAAAACCAGACGTACAACGAGGTTCTTTCAGCGCTAGTGAATTTGGGTTATCATCGCCACACTGCCGAAAAAGCGTTGGCGGGTATTTCATTAAAACCGGATTCCTCGCTTGAAAGTGTGTTGAAAGAATCGTTAAGTTTATTAGCAAAATAAAAAACGTTAACCCGCACTTGATGCGATACCAAAAATTTAAAAAAATAATTATATTTTTATTCCTATGCGCTTAGAAAATACCCTCGATCCCGTTGAAACCGTCGAAGAAGTCTCTATAGACTACTCACTTCGGCCGCGAAATTTAGACGAATATGTAGGTCAATCCGCCATTAAAGAAAAACTAAAAATCTTTCTTCAAGCTGCTAAGAAAAGAAAAGAGGCCTTGGATCATTGCCTTTTTTGTGGCCCTCCCGGTTTGGGAAAAACTTCCTTGGCACATATCATTGCTGCTGAAATGGAAGCCCCTCTTAAGTCAACCTCTGGACCCGTAATTGAACGAGCCGGGGATTTAGCTGCTCTCCTCACTAACCTTGAACCCAATTCTGTTTTATTCATCGACGAAATTCATCGCCTTAATCCCCAAGTAGAAGAAATTCTCTATCCTGCCATGGAAGACTTTAAATTAGACATCATGATTGGTGAAGGCCCTTCAGCGCGTTCTATTAAATTGGACTTGCCTCGCTTTACACTCGTAGGTGCTACAACACGCGCTGGCTTGCTAACTTCCCCACTCCGCGACCGCTTTGGTATTGTGGAACGTTTAGATTTTTATGCCCCACACGAACTGGAAGTCATTCTTCACCGCTCTGCTGGAATTTTAAATATTGGATTGGAAGAAAAAGGAGCCGCCGAAATTGCCCGACGCTCACGAGGCACACCACGCATCGTCAACCGACTCTTACGAAGAGTACGGGATTATGCAGACATTCGCGGCCAAGGCGTCATCACTTACATCATGGCTCAAGAAGGCTTGAAAATGTTAGATATCGATGATCGCGGATTTGATGCCATGGATCGCAAAATTCTGATGACCATTATTGAAAAATACGCCGGTGGACCCGTAGGTATTGATGCTCTTGCCAGCTCCATTAATGAACAAAAAGATACTTTGGAAGATGTTTATGAACCTTTTTTATTACAACAAGGATTCATTAACCGTACTCCTCGTGGAAGAATAGCAACCCCCAGTGCATTTGGACATTTTAAAATTCCGTATCACCCCACGCACAAAGAAGGAGAAACTCTGCCTCTTAAAATATGAAAATAGTTCAAAAAAGAAATTACGATACCTTTTTCACATTGCTCGCTTTGGGGATTTTTTTTGCTTTTTTAATTTTCACTATTAATGGGAAAGAAGGTTTGCTTAAATTATTTCAATTGAAAAAAATTCGAAACGATTTAATCGCACATAATAAGAAATTACTTCTTGAAAATGTGGCCCTCCTCCAAGAACAAAACAGTCTTTATCATTTATCAACTGTGGAACACGTCGCTAAAGCATCTTTAGGATTAGTGGCTCCTGGGGAGTTTGTTTACATCTACCAAAAAAATCCTTCCCCTGAAAGCTTGAGTGATGTGTCAGATTTAAAACCCTAACCACATCATCGTCACTTTATTTTTCTGTCAATTAATTAGGGGCCATTTATTTGACTTGAAATTGCTCTGATTTTCCCGTTTGACAATCGCTACCTCCTTATACTATCTCAAAAAGATCCCCATGAGGGATAGCGTTTTCCCAAAACCTTATTCACACAACTTACCAGGCCCAGAAGTCACCTTAAAAAGCCTTCTATTTGGGAAAAACGTTGTTTGTGGCTTTTTTGAGGTGTCAAGAACTGGTTAAGTGAAATTGAGTGCGCCGGTTACATGCAAACAGAACAATGTTCGTTTGAATGTCGATTTGGTGTCAGGAGGAGAGTAGCATGTCACGGAGTAAAGGTCGCGTAAAATGGTTTAATGATGCAAAGGGATTTGGATTTATTGAACAGGAAGGCGGCAAGGATGTTTTTGTGCATTATTCCGCAATTACAGGTGAAGGATACAAAACCCTTGCAGAAGGACAAGAAGTTGAATTTGATTTAAATGATGGCGCTAAGGGCCCTCAAGCTCAAAATGTCAGTAAAGTAAGTTAAGACTTAAGTTTTACAAAAATAAAAAAAACCCGTCTACCAAGGTGGACGGGTTTTTTTTATTCTTCACTTTCCTTATCAGCAAGATCGTATTCTTTTAATTTCTTAAATAAAGTGGATTTAGCAATACCCAGTAATACAGCGGCTTTAGCTTTATTACCTGCGGTCATCTTTAAGGCATCAACAATTTTGTTCTTTTCTGCATCCACTAAGTTCAGCTGTGAAGCAGCCACCGGTAGCGGATCTCCCAAAAGCTCTACGTGTTCCGGCTGAATGATTGGGCCTTCGCAAAAAATCAAACTTCTAAAAATCACATTTTTGATTTCCCGAACATTACCCGGCCAAGAATAAGACAATAGTTTTTCCATCGCCTGACGTGAAAACTTTTTTCGCCGCTCAGAAGGCATGGACGATTCTGCCTGGCGAATGAAAAAATCCACTAAAAGGGGAATATCCTCACGGCGATCTCGGAGTGGCGGAATATTAAGAGGGAGAACATATAAACGAAAGAAAAGGTCTTCACGAAAAGTTTTGGCCTTAACACATTCTGATAAATTGCGATTAGTGGCAGCAATAACCCGAACATCTACTGGGGTTTCCGCATCCCCCCCCACGCGACGTATATTTCTATTTTCAAGAGCCCTCAACAATTTAGGTTGTAAATCCAAAGGCATCTCTCCAATTTCATCCAAAAAAAGAGTGCCATGATGAGCTAATTCAAAAGCCCCTAGTCTTCGACTGACCGCACCTGTAAAAGCACCTTTTTCATGACCAAACAATTCACTTTCAATTAATTGAGGAGAAATGGCACCACAGTTGAGAATAATATACGGATTTTTATTTCGGGGAGATAATTGATGCAAGGCTTGGGCTACTAATTCTTTTCCACAACCAGATTCGGCTTGGATCAACACCGTATTATCAGAACCCGCACAGAGTTTAATTTTTGAAAACAAAGACCTCATCGGCAAAGATTTTCCCACCAAGCCACAGAATATTTCTTCTTGTGCTGGAGTAATAGACTCCTCCGTTTCACGACCCGCAAAACGCAATTGGGTTTGACCCAAAACAATATCAACACCTTCGGATAAAGGAGTTTTAGAAATTTTAACGTCACGAACCAAAGTACCATTGGTGGAACCCAAATCTTCCAAAACAAAAGCATCTCCTTCACGGATAAGCCGACAATGTTTTGCTGATACATACTCATCTTTAAGTACTAAATCACATTCGGCAGCACTACCGATGATAAAAGGTGTTTTAGCGACGGAATATTTTTGGCCTGTTGTTGAATCAATGAGTTCATAATGCGAACGAAAAGCGGTATCTTTAACAGGATCTAACCGTAATATTTTAGTCTCAGAATCAGAAGGAACCTGGGTGGTATGAGCATCATGATCTTGATTTTGGCTTTCTTCAAAAATCAAATTCCACGAAGCAATTTGAAAAGGTTGCCCATATTTTAAAGGAGACTGTTCTATTTTTTGAGAATGAATATAAGTACCCGTAGTGGAACTTAAGTTTTTAATCCAATAGGCATTAGTATCCCAAAAAATTTCTGCGTGACGACGCGACACTTCTTCATCCGGAAGGGTTAAGTCATTAGTCGAAGAGCGCCCAATGGTAAAGCGATGCGTATTGACAGGAATACGAAAAAAAACTTTTTCGTCTTTGGAAATAACAAGTTGAGGCATGTCGATTGTTTAGCTTGAAGACGACGGCAGCTCTTCTTCTTTTTCGGCCAGCTTGGCCACGGACACCACCTTTTCACCTTCTTCTATCTGAATTAATTTAACCCCTTGTGTGTTCCGACCCATAACGGAAATACCACTCACATGCATGCGAATGATTTTACCCATATCGGTAATAATCATAATGTCATCGGTATCCACCACCTGTACGGTGCCAATGACAGCACCGGTCTTATCAGTGGTCTTCATGGTAATAATCCCACTGCCACCTCGACCTTGAGTACGATACTCAGAAATTTCTGTTCTTTTGCCGTAACCTTTTTCAGAAACCGTCAGTACTGTTGAGGCTTCGCTTAAAATAGTCATGCCCACTACAATATCTGTTTCAGCTAAAGAGATGCCGCGCACTCCTCCAGCCGCACGACCCATAACGCGCACTTGGTCTTCTTTAAAACGGATAGTTTGGCCTTCTCGCGTACTGATGAGGATATCTTTAGCGCCATCAGTCAATTCAACGGTAACCAACTCGTCCCCTGCGTCAATGGTAATGGCAATAATGCCGCCTTGGCGTGGATTGGCAAATGCGGACAGGCTGGTTTTTTTAATGGTTCCTTTTCGGGTGACAAAAACAACGTTCTTGCCTTCTTCAAAACTTTCCACAGGAAGAATGGCCATGACTTTTTCGGCTTCTTTAAGAGAAATAAGATTAGCAATCGCTTTTCCTTTGCTTGCACGACCCACTTGAGGCACTTCATATACTTTCAACCAATGAACACGTCCTTCGCTCGTAAAAATCATGATATAATCATGAGTGCTCGCCACAAAAATCTGTTCAACAAAATCTTCCTCACGGGTTGTCATACCCGTCACCCCACGTCCACCACGCTTTTGAGCGCGGTAATCATCAATCGGATTACGTTTGATGTAGCCTTGGTGGGAAACCGTCACCACCATATCTTCTTCTTGAATTAAATCTTCCTGAGAAAATTCTTCTAAACTTCCATTCACAATTTCAGTACGTCGTGCATCACCGTATTTTTGTTTTATTTCTTCAAGTTCAGAAACAATAATGCCAAAAATTAATTTTTCACTGGCAAGAATACCTTTAAGTTTTTCGATTAAAGCGCAGACTTCTTTATATTCCGCAATAATCTTATCACGTTCTAATCCCGTTAAACGCTGGAGACGCATTTCGAGAATGGCTTGCGCCTGGATTTCGGACAACCCGAATTTTTCTATAAGCCCCGCCTTGGCAGCAGGAGGGTTAGGGGACTTCTTGATAAGGGCAATAACTTCATCAATATTTTCAACAGCAATCTTAAGACCTTCTAAGATATGGGCACGCCGCAGGGCTTCATCCAATTCGAAAGTGGTGCGACGGATCACAACTTCTTTACGGTGTTCAATAAAGAGCTTCAATAAGTCGCGTAGGCCTAAAATCCGGGGCTGACCCGCCACAATCGTCAGCATGATAATACCGTAAGACGACTGCATAGCCGTATGCTTGTACAAAAGATTAAGGATAACGTTGGAAAGCGCACCTTTTTTAAGTTCAATAACAATGCGCATGCCTTCACGATCGGATTCATCACGCAATTCTGCAATACCTTCAATTTTATCGTCGTTAACCAAATCAGCAATCGATTCGATCAGGCGTGATTTGTTAACCTGATAAGGAATTTCGGTGATGACAATCGCTTCTCGTTCCGATTTGGAAATTTTTTCAACTTCTGCCTTAGCTCGTAAATGAATAATACCTCGCCCATTTTCATACGCTTGACGGATTCCATTGCGTCCAAAAATAAAGCCTCCGGTAGGAAAATCCGGTCCGGGCACTATTTTGATCAATTCTTCAAAAGTGATCGCTGGATTTTTAATCATGGCTACCAAAGCATCGATAATTTCCGTCAGATTATGGGGCGGAACTTTAGTAGCCATTCCTACGGCGATACCGTCAGAACCATTAATGAGCAAATTGGGGACACGAGCTGGAAGAACAACGGGCTCTAAAGTAGAATTGTCATAGTTAGGAACAAAATCGACAGTGTTTTTGTCGATATCGGCCATCATTTCCTCGGCCAACGATGTCAAACGACATTCAGTATAGCGATAAGCCGCGGGAGAATCACCATCAATGGAACCAAAGTTACCTTGCCCGTCAATTAACGGATAACGCATGTTCCATTGCTGCGCCATACGGACTAAAGTGTCATAAACAGCCATATCCCCATGGGGATGATATTTTTTCAACACTTCACCCACTACACCAGCACATTTGGAATAATTTTTGTTGGATAAAAGTCCTTCGCGATACATGGCGTAGAGGATGCGGCGGTGTACCGGTTTTAAACCATCTCGTCCGTCGGGGAGGGCGCGTCCTACAATGACACTCATCGAGTAGTCCAAGTAAGAACTTTTCATTTCATCTTCAATATTAACGGCAACTACTTCTTTAGACAAAACCATGAAATTCCTCCAAACCTTTTATGACGCGATTTTTAGGGTAATTAAGAGAGGCAAAAATTAATCAACCCCCCCTCAAAAGTCAACAAGAACCGGGGGCCTACGGCAGTTTAATAAAGAGTCTTCCTTTCATGAGATAACTAGTAAAAAATGTAATCAGTACAAAATGCGACATCCGCAAACAAAGAGCTATCAAGCACTAGCGGACATAAAAAAATTGATCGCCCGCTGTTTTAGTCTTGACTTTGTTTCGCGGTGGGCTATGATTTTTTCAGTTTTCATTTCACAGCCCGAATTGTAATGACGTTAACTCCAACACATTTAAAATTTTTCAATCTCTCAAAGTTTTTTTATTCTGCGCCACTTGTGGCGATAAGTCATTGTTTCTTGATATTCCGTTGCTTGAAGCGGAGCTCTTCATTTTTTCAGAAAAAAAATTTTCAAACTTTCCCGTTTTATTTCCTGACGCGAATGTGCGTGTCTTGAAATGGGGGAAAAACTACCAAGGAGGTAGATAATGACAAAAGCCGATCTCATCAATGCCGTTGCCAAGGAATGCAAATGCCCCAAAGCATTGGCCGAAAAAGCGCTCAACTCCGTCACTAACAACGTGGCCAAATGCCTTAAAAAAGGTGATAAGATTACGTTGACCGGTTTTGGTACTTTTTCTGTTTCACGCCGTAAAGCTCGCGTAGGTCGCAACCCTCAGACGGGTGCTCAAATCACCATCAAGGCTTGTAAAGTTCCTAAATTCAAGGCTGGCCAAGCGCTGAAAGATCAAGTGGCTTAAAAGACAAGTTGAATCTTGTCTAATTTAGTCAATCTGTTAGGCTAAAGGGAGTTCATCTTTGATGAGCTCCCTTTTTTTAACTTAAAAACAATGGCCGAAAAAAAACAAAAAAAAGCATTCGAGTGGGAGGCAGGGAAAAATCTCGCTGCGGATGATTACGAACCTGTCAAGGAAGTCCGCGACTTTGGTTTTACCAAAATGGCAGATGGTATTTTGGCCGACCCTGTTTCACGCAAAGAAGCCCGTAAGAAAAAACTCACAAAGCCGCTACGTGCAAAATCAGAGGAATTTTTTGTAGAAGAATCCGAGTCTGGGTTGCACGACGACTACACACCTTCGGAAGCGGCTCGTTTAATTCAAAAAGATACCAAGGGACTGCGTGGCATGCGCCTTTTTTCTAAAAAACCGGATTTAAATAAAAATTCCAAAAAATAGAGTATGCTGATTTCAGACACCATCGTCGCCCAATCAACCCCCGTGGGAGAAGGGGCGATTGGTGTGATCCGTCTATCCGGGCCTCAATCTAAAACCATTTTGACCCAATTATTCAAAGGTTCTCTACCGGTTGACCAGTTTGAAAGCCATAAAATGTATTTAGGCACCCTTTTAGATCCTCAAACCGGGGCGATGTTAGACCAGGTTTTAGCTGTTTATTTTAAGAGTCCCCATTCTTTTACGGGGGAAGACATGGTGGAAATTCAGGGTCATGGGGGTGTCGCTGTGCTCACAAACCTTCTTTCCTGTATTGTGGCATGTGGTGCCAGATTGGCGGAACCTGGGGAATTTTCTAAACGTGCTTTTTTAAACGGTAAAATGGATTTAACACAGGCGGAAGCTGTAGCGGACTTAATTCATGCGCAATCTTTGAGTGTGGTGAAAAATGCGCTTTCACAAATGGGAGGTTGTTTAAGCCAATTAATTCAAAAACTACGGGATCAATTGATTCATAGTTTAAGTCTTATCGAGGCCGGTTTGGATTTTTCGGAAGAAGATGTCCCTTCGTTTGATCAAGAAATTTTTGTACGGGAATTAAAACTAGTTCAAAACGAAATCGGCAATTTGTTGGATACTTTTGAAACCGGACAAATCTATAAAGAAGGACTTAAGGTTGCTTTAGTTGGTAAACCCAATGTGGGTAAATCATCTTTATTGAATGCCTTACTCAATGAAGAAAAAGCCATTGTTCATGATGAACCGGGCACAACTCGGGATGTGGTTAGTGGGGAGCGAAAGATTAAAGGCATTCGGGTTCTTTTTTATGATACCGCCGGTATTCGTACCGCTGCGGGGTCTGTTGAAAAAGAAGGGATTAAAAAATCTGAAAAATGGATGGAACAAGCTGATTTAGTGCTATGGTTAGTGGATCAAAGTCAAAAATGGGATTTAGAAGATGAAAAATTACAAAAAAGAGTCCCTCAAGATAAAACCTTCCTCATTTTAAGCAAAAAAGACCTTTGTTCAGCCCTTTTTCAAGCTCCTCAAGTACATTTTCCGACTTTTTCTCTTTCCTCCAAAACAAAAGAAGGGTTGGCTTTATTAATAGAAAATTTAGCCGAATGGCTTCAAGGTCGTCTAAAACACTCACATAATTACGTACTTAATAATGTACGTCATAAAAAAGCCCTAGAAGCTGTATCAAACCAAATATCTGAAATTATTAAAGAAATTGAATCTGGACATCTAAAAGACGATTTTTTAGCCCAAGAAGTTCGTATAATATGTGACCTTTTAGGGGGTATTACGGGGGAAATTAATAACGAGCAAATTCTAGACGAAATTTTTTCGAAATTTTGTATTGGGAAATAACAAATATGAATAGCCCTATTCTCAATCGTATTTATACAGGTCTCATTGGCCTACTCACATTGACTGGAGGCGTGTTTTTTTGTGCTGGTTTTATTTTAAAAATCTTCGAAACAAACCTTGAAATTGCTTTGGAAAAAAATCCTATTAAAGATCTTATTATTATTGGAGTTATTCCTATTTTAGGAGGGTTATTATTGATGTGCGTTGCGTTAAAGCCCAAAAAACGAAAAACAAACCATTCAAATCAACCTTCATTATAAAAAGTTGAAATATTTATCTAATTACTGGCTACGACTTCTTCTTGATCTGCAAGAGCACTTTCTGTATCCCGTCCCAAGTAAGCTGCAAACCCAGCACTAAGAGGGCTATTAGCTGCCAAAGCTTCTGTGGGATTAATGCTATCAGTAGAGCCTAAAACAAGCTCCATAGCTCGATAGCCAGCATTTTCTGAGCCAAACACAGCCGCTAAATCCGTAATAGGTGACGAACTAATAGCTTCATAAAAACCATCTGGAGAACCAAAGTAAACTTGATTCCCTCCTTGATCAAACAAAGTAACCGTTTGCTCATCTTCATAATCATCAAGAATATAAACAGTTTTACCGGTGTCGACATCAGCAATAAAGGTAGTTTCACCCTCTAATACCAGGCGATGAGGAGTTTCTGCCGAAACGGGCTCAAAAATAATGTCAGTATCAGGATTAATCCGGCCATATTCAGTGTCTTGACTATCAACAAGACCTTGATCAGCATCTACATCCTTCAAAAGGGCCAGCGCTTCCATATGATTAGTATCAATTTTATTTTTTCCAAACATAAGTATCTCCTCACAGCTATTATCGGCTCTTTTTTGGAAAAGTTGTTTTAAATGGGATATTTTTTATTAAGGC
This sequence comes from uncultured Nitrospiraceae bacterium, assembly GCA_964592255.1. Classification (GTDB taxonomy): domain Bacteria; phylum UBA10199; class UBA10199; order UBA10199; family SBBF01; genus CAZQCI01. The sequence goes on from CAZQCI010000009.1 coordinate 29,848, forward strand.
AATGATATTACTAAGATTTTTTATCGGAATCTTTGGGGGGCTCGGAGGATGAATCGCCAGAAATCCCTTTTTTAAAGTTTTTAATGAATTGGCCAATCCCCTTACCCAACTCAGGTAAACGCTTGGGGCCAAAAATAATCAGCACCACCGCGAGAATTAAAACCATTTCACCAGGACCTAGACGAAACATAAAGCTCCTTTAAAGGAATACTCATACTGGTTCACAAAGTCGCCTGTCAAGCAAATGGTGCGAACATACCTACAGTTACCGTGCTCACAACTGTGTTCTATTTCTTTTCTAAATCTGTTCACTTTAAAAAAAATATGTCGATAATTAAAATGAAGCAGTGACTCAGTTTGAAATTTTTACAGATTTATTAAGAGTCACCCCCTAAAATTATGGTCGATTGTCTTAAAAACGATACTTTGGCTCATATTCAAAAGTTTGATATTGAAAATGACGGTTTTTCCAGAGAAGAGCTAACCCGCATTACGGCACTGAGCGATGGAGAAAACGATGGAAAATATAATGCTCAAAACCAGGCCTTAGCTATAGCCGTTGGTTCTGCTTGGGAGCAAGTGGGGGATGCCCCAAACGCGCGCATCCCGTTTGCTTATTTTGAAGTGATCCAGACCACATGCATTCCTCCCAAAGCTGGGGATATTCAAATGGGGACGACCCTGACTCAACCATGGAAAATGGTTTTCTATAACCGAGATTCTTCTACCCCTACAGATGATGTAAACCAGATTGTTCTTACGGATCCAAACCATCTTCGTCTTGAAGCTTCCATGCAATTTCCAGGCGTTACTGATTCAGATACGGATTATTTAGCGGGAATTAAGGCGCAAATAAAAATAACGAATAAAGGCAAACCACTGTCTCCCGTTCAGGTTTTTAATACTCATCCGCTAAAATCCTACGGTAGTTGGGAACTAAAGGTAGATAATGCCTTTGTACCAATAGGAGAACTTGAAGAAGGTTTTGATATTGAAATTGAGTTTATCGATGGGACTGGGGCAACCTTGGCATCAAAAAAATATTCGTATGGTCCTGTCCAACCCTTTAGCAGTAGGCTTCCCGCAACTTGGGATCCCAGCAAATACATTATTGACCCTAACCTGAAAGCGTGGCCGTTAAAATAAGATAATGCAACAAATCAGTATTTGGTTAATTTAATTCTTAAACCACCCTAACAATTCAAAACAACTTATACTGCGCCGGTTGCGCGCTCGTTGTAGACTCTTTCGGTTTTCTGTAGGGGCTCCAATCGACGGCTAGTTCTTTTTTTTGGTTACCCATTTTGGAGAGATAAAAAATTTTCTTGTTCTCTAAACCGTAATCAAACACTTGCCTGGTCACCTTCACGTCGTTTAAACAATATTCTTTAAGCTCCTTCATTTTTCCTTCGCGGTAAAACCGGATGGCGTCCAAACCGTGGCCTGTTTTACCAACACCCAAAGTCGCTTGGGCAATGGAATCCAAACCAATGCGATGACCAGCACGAGCTTGGAAGTCGACCATGATGTCAAAAAGCGGAAGTGTTTTGACGTCGATTGAAAAATACGGCTGCAGCACCGGCATATCGAAACCAACATGATTGAAACCCACAATCAGAGAAGAATTGATCAATAGATTCTGCAATTGTCCCATTTCTTTTTCTTCGTAAGTCCGATAGGTATCAGTGGCATAATCATAAACACCCACAACGGTCACTTCCAATTGATCAAGATGCTCACGCCCTCCCACTTCATCAAAAGTCCGCTTGGTTTCAATATCCAACACCACCCTTCGATCCCCTCGTTTATCCATGATGACCCCTCAATTTGATGTGTGGTTGGGGAGTTCTACCCCCAAACCTTTTAAAAAGAATTGAATTTGATTAGAAATGACTAATTATTACAATGACTTAAAAATAAACACTGTGGCACTTCTCTTGCATTACAAAAAGAACCAAGGGGAATCACATATGAGCTTCATTAATATTTCAAGAGATCGCCTTAACAGCCGTTTGTTCCGGTTGAATGAATCGGATCTTGCTCTTAAAGGTTCTCAAGAGCAAAAAGCCTCAAGTCCTTACCTCAAAATCAACGAAAAAAACCCGATAAAACGTTTCAACACCATCGCTAAAACAGTGGATACCAACAGCGATCCTTTTCTGACAGAACTAGAAACATTTTTCAAACCCTAAAAATTTCTCGCTTCCTTCTTTGTTTGGGAATACCCTTTCGTTCTCATGAAGAAAATTTTTTTCCTTCTTTTAATTAGTGTGTGCCTATCGTATCCCGCTCAAAGCCAGCAAACACCCATGCCCGAATTTAGAGGAATAGAAAAATGGTACAATTCTCCCCCGCTTTCGAAAAAAGATTTGAACGGAAAAGTAGTGATTGTGGATTTTTGGGCCTACACGTGTATCAATTGTCTGCGTTCCATCCCGCATCTTGTTGACTTCTATAACCGTTACAAGGACCAAGGCCTTATCATTGTAGGCGTCCAAAGTCCGGAATTTGAGTTTGAACAAAACCCGGCCAATGTGGAATTAGCGATTAAAAAATTAAACATCCCGTATCCGGTGGCTTTAGACAACCAAATGGCTACATGGACAGCGTTTCATAACAATGTTTGGCCGGCTCATTATTTCATCGATGGCCAAGGCCTCATTCGCGGTTCCCACCTTGGCGAAGGAGACTACGACAAACAGGAGGAATTTTTGCGCCAATTGTTAGCGGAGCTCCCACAAAATAAAGGCAAGACTATGAAAGAAGCGGGCCTTCTACCTTCACCCGATTTCAGTCAAATTAAATCACCAGAAACTTATTTAGGTTTTGCCCGACGCGCCGGTTATGCTCTTCCGGATCAAAAACTAGACATCAACCACTGGACACGTGAAGGAAGCTGGCAAGACAATGAGGACAACATCACCCTTAAAGAAGGAAGTGGAAAATTAAAATACCATTTCAACGCTAACAAAGTAAACCTCGTAGTCCGCCCTATCACCCCTTCTATTAAAGCCATTATTCGTTTAGATGGAAAAATAATTTCTGACGACAAGGCAGGAGTGGATGTGAAACAAGGGCAAGTAGAATTTACAGAACCGCGTCTTTATCAGTTGATTAATTTAGGAAATAAGGGGGAGGATCATGTTCTTGAAATTGAGTTCCAAAATCCAGGAATTGAAGTTTATACGTTTACTTTTGGATAAAAAACTTGAGAATGGAATCATTTCGATTTTTTCCAGTCGATCGAAACTCGGCTTAGGCCTCAGACACCGATCTCCTTGCAAAAATCGAAATGATTCCATTCTCAAGTTTTTTCAGTTTTTTTTATTTTGCGCCCTCACATTTTTTATTTTTCAGGAGAACCTTATGGCCAATACATCCCGAGTCACAGAAGGAAATACTGCCCCCGACTTTACTCTTAACAATCAAGAAGGAAAACCGGTGGCATTAAGTGATTTGCTTAAAAAAGGAAATGTAGTGCTTTATTTTTACCCCAAAGACGAAACCCCCGGCTGCACTAAAGAAGCCTGTAGCTTTCGAGATAATTATGAAGCGTTTAAGGAAGCCGGAGCACAAGTGGTGGGCATCAGTTCCGACTCAGCGGAATCACATCAAAAATTTGCATCTCATCATCGATTACCTTTTATTTTATTAAGCGATGTTGGAGGAAAAATACGTAAATTATACGGAGTCCCCTCCACTTTAGGCCTGCTTCCCGGACGAGTCACTTATGTGATTGATAAAAAAGGAATCGTAAGAAAAATTTTCTCATCCCAATTCAAAGCCACACTTCATATTGAAGAAGCTCTGAAAATGCTTAAGACGTTGGATAAACCTTAAGGTGATAACAAACTCAACCCAGGAATTTTTTTAAAATCATGATCATAGCTGATAAGTGTTGCTCCTTTTTCAAAACAGGTGGCCGTAATCCACAGATCATTGGTTGCCATTGTCATCTTTTGTTTTTTAAGCATCACAATGATTTCTCCGTAACGCCTGGCAATATCTTTATCGAGCAAGACCACTTCAATTCCGGGAGCTTCCAGAAACAAATCTAATTCCTTCATTCTTGTCGATGAATGATGACCCATCAAAAATCCGGTATACAGCTCGCCAAGGACAACAGAGGGGACAAAAATCAGATCGGCTTGCTCGAGCACGCTCACCAAATCTTGGTTACCTTTTTTCATGAAAATGTAGGCATTGGTATCAAGACAAATCTTCATAATTTGTTTCCCAGATTTTTTTGTCGATTTTAGAGAAGAGAGTGGTAGCTTTTCTAAAAGCCTTCACGTCTTTGGAAGTCCACGTTCCCGCAAAAGAGGATAAATCCCTTTTTTTAGATTGTTGATCTGTAAATCCAAAATATTTTTTGAGCATATCCAAAACAACCTGGTTTAAGCTGGTATTTTTTTGTTTGGCCAACAGCCGAATCTGTTTTTCCAGGGTGATGGGTATTTGCCGTAAAGTAATTTGACTCATATTTATACCTCTTTGACTCATTTTAATGAATCAATTGGAAAAATCAAGGCTAAAACTTATAGCCCCAACTCTCGATTATCAAAGGGAGCATCTCGATTAAAATCGGGGCGATAAACATCGGTGGCTTCCATTTCTTGTACCCAACCATTTTCCAGGCCATATTTTTCCAATAGATCCAAAGCGCGTTCGTATTCCGACGAACGAATTTTTCGTGAGAGAAGCGGAATTTTTTCCGACTTATTAGTAGGATAATATTGCGCCATCACACTGACAGCGACTTCCTTGGAAATTTCTTCCGACAAAAACTTAAACGCCAATTCGGTATCGCCCAAGTCATTAGGGAGTATAAGATGCCGGACGATGAGTCCACGTTGAGCAATATTGTTTTCGTCGACAACAACATTCCCGACTTGGCGGTACATCTCACGGATGGCAGCACGACTAATGTTTACGTAATCACGGGCCTGGGAGTATTTGATGGCGGTGAGATCGTCTGAATATTTGATGTCCGGAAGATAAATATCAACAAGGCCATCCAGCATTCGCAGAGTCTCAAGATCGTCATACGCATTCGTATTGTAGACGAGAGGAATGTTTAATCCCATCCCGCACGCGATAAAAACCGCTTCCACCATTTGAGCCACAAAATGAGAAGGACTGACAAAATTGATGTTGTGGCAGCCTTGATGTTGCAAAGACATCATGCGCTCGGCCAGTTCTTCAACTGTCATTTCATTCTTTCTCCCTCTCCCTTGATGGGAAAGGGTTGGGGAGAGGATGGATTTTTTGGGATGACTGATTTGCCAGTTTTGGCAATAGACACAGCGCAGATTGCAACTTCCAAAAAAAACATTTCCTGCTCCCTTCTCTCCCACAAGTACAGGCTCTTCGCCGAAATGGGCCACGGTAGAGGCAACTAAGGGGTTTCGACCCGATTGGCAAAACCCTTCCACTTCTTCCAAACGATTAGCTTCACAATGTCGGGGACAAATGACGCAAGATGAAAGACGGGTTTTGAGCAGATTCTTACGCCGCTCTAACTCTCCGGTGGAATATAATTCGAGATAAGCGGGCTTCATGAAAGATTAAAAGTTACTGAACTTTAACCGACATCGTAAGGGTAAATTTAGCAATAGGTTCATTTCCGGTTTTCTTGGGAGTCGTAGCAAACATATTGACCGTAACGTTTGTCCGTTTTTTGGTACGAATAGCTTCTGCCACTAATTTTTGGACCTTATCCCCTTCTTCACAAATAAAATGCACATCCGCTTCGGCACGTTTCACAAAATCTGCCGTGAAGTCTTTAAAGATAAAACCCATCTTCGCCTTGGAGCGCTTAATGGCTTCTAAAAGAATAACACCACCTGCTAAATCTGCCCCCATGGCGAGTACCGCAAAATACATGGATTTGACGTGATTGCGCGTCATGCGCGTGAGGGGAATTTTAACCTCGCACCGTTTTGCATCCACCGCCAGCACGCTGGGGTTAACCATGAACAAAAGAGGAATATTAAAAAAACTCCAGCCACGCAGGCCTAATGTTTGTTTCCAGAGGGTCATGACACGATGCTTAACAAAAATCGGAAAAAAAACCAGGGAAATGATTAGATATTGATATGACTTGATTAAGGTTCTTTTGAAAAGTTTTTAAAGTCAAAGGGCACTCTAATTGTATCCCTACAATTATCTGTAAATCTTTCAACTGCTTCAGAAATCTCAGGTTTTTCTAAAGAAAAACATTTCCCCCCCACTATTAAGCAGTTTGCTGAGTCAAATAACATGTCGCCATTCGACTGGCGATAAACAAAAGATTGGTCAATACCCGCAGTTAGATCACTCACATTATCTTCCCTACCAATAGGGATAAATTGCCCTCCTAAATCTACACCAATATTACGGGCAACGTTTAGGTAAATACCATCCGGCGTGGCAGAACTTTCTCCTCCATACAATGAGGAAGTTAAACCATCGTAATCCTGGAGAGCATCTTGTGTCGTAGGGGTACTATCTCCGCCAAGCGGTGTATAGTCTTCAAATCTTAAGGGAAGGCTTTCTCCGTCAGCATCTGCAAAACTAGGAACGTCCTCACCAGACAACCCCCAACTAGAAGGAGTTTCTCTAAAACCAACAATGGATCCTTCCGGACCTACACTATAATCAATTAAGGCATCCATGCGATTTGAGTGAATAAGAGTCTCACAATCCAATAAGGGCTCAATATCCTCAAAAGTAAAATCACTGACTAACGAAATGCCTGAAGAAGACGGACGAAAATAATCTTCTAAAGACGGTACCCGTCCACTTGAGT
>CAZQCI010000010.1:0-36267 GCA_964592255.1 uncultured Nitrospiraceae bacterium
TTGGTACAGTCTATTTTGTGCAACCATAAGTAATATCTGACTTTTGCCGGGCACTAACGTACTCGGCAAAAGTCGAATTACTATATAGTTATAAACTGAGGGACTATCCCCTCTTCTTCTTTATTTACAAATTTTTTTAATTTGGATAGATACGCAGAATGAAAAATTTAAAAACCATTGGTTTTTTTATTCTTACTTTTTTTCTAACCATCCATTTTTCACAAGGACAAAATAAAATGAACTTTACAGAACCTAAACAGCCTATGGCTTTTGAAAAAGGCAAAAAATACGAGGCAGTCATCCACACAGATAAAGGAGATATTACTTGTGAGTTAAATATTGAAAAGGCCCCTCTTTCGGCGACTAATTTTATTCAACTAGCTCGTGGTAAGTTTTACAATGGTCTTACTTTTCATCGGGTTGTTCCACAATTTGTGATTCAAGGTGGGGATCCTCAAGGAACAGGGAGTGGTGGACCTGGTTATACTTTGCCAGCAGAAATTGGCTTATCACATATTCAAGGGGCTTTAGCTTGGGCTCGTTTGGGAGATGAGGTAAACCCTCAAAAACGTTCAAGTGGTTCTCAGTTTTACATTACTTTGGAAGCAACGCCCTTTTTGGATGGAAATTACACAGTTTTTGGGCAAACCATTTCCGGCATGGATGTGGTTCAGCAAATTCGTCAAGGTGATAAGATTAAAAGTGTTGATATTGTCGTAAAGTAACAGCTTTATTTGAAAATCTCCCCCATTTCCTATAAGATGTACAGAATTAAGTACTCAAAATAGGCTCCAATCTCTCTAGATTCTTTTAAAATAAGGATTGTTTCACGTGAAACTCCTAATATGTACAGATTTTAAAGTCCAGAAACGTATTTTTATTATACGAACAAATGAAAAATATGTCACAGATTCTTTCAAAACTTGAAAAATTGCTTTTACTGAATGGTTTTGATCTCAATGATGATCAAAAACGGAAAATAGAGTGTTTTGTAGAGCTTTTAATGAAATGGAATCAGACCATTAATTTAACGGCTCATCGAACTGTAGAAGATGTTCTTGAAAAAGATATATTGGATAATTTGTATTTAGTTAAAGGAATTGATGAGCAAGAAGTGGTTTTTAATTCTTGTATTGATTTAGGGTGTGGAGCTGGTTTTTCGGGTATTGTACTCCATATTCTAAAAAATAATATTAAAATCAAATACTTAGATAGTGATCGTAAAAAGATTAACTTCATTAAGCAGGTTTATAGAGAGCTGAAATTGGGGTTATCTCGGTTTTTAAGCCCTTCCGAAGGGGTTTTATTACCAAATACTTGTGGAGAAAAGCCATTTATTGATACTTCTCCCCTTGCAGCAGAGTTCTTAATTCAACGAGTAGAAGAGGGGATTAAGGAAGAAGAAAAGGTTGATATCTCTATAACCCGCGCTACTTGGGCTTTAGCGGACTATCTTAAATATGCCCATTATTATGTACAGAATTCAGGTATAATTATAAGTATGGCCGGTAAAAAGAATGACACGCAACATATTGATAATAAAGAGGAATTCGAAGTGTCCACCATCAATTATACCATTAAGCCTCAAAACTATGAGAGGGCCCTTCTTTTTTTTAAAAAAATAAAATAGAGAAGTTTCACGTGAAACATTTCAACTTATTGATTTTAAAATAGGATTTGGAACGGTTTTTTTAGGTATTTTTTAGTTTAATTTTTGATCGATAATTTTTCTTGCGTAATTTTGAATTTCTAATAAACATCTTTTTAACTTAAAAAATAGGTTTTTAAGCCGTTTTCAATAAGAAGAGGAGGCTAAAATGAAGATAATTTCTATTTGTAACCAAAAAGGGGGGGTTGGTAAAACAACTTCTACTATTAATTTGGGAGCTGCTTTAGCTCAGTTGGATAAGAAAGTTCTTCTTATTGATATGGATCCACAAGGAAATGCGGGTAGCGGTTTGGGTCTTAATAAATATCGGGTTGAAAAAAGTATCTATCATGCTTTGATTGGCGAGGTATCCATCCAGCAGGTGATTCGTAAAACAGAGATTCCCAATTTAGATATTGCCCCTTCTAATCGAGATTTGATTGGTGCAGAAATTGAACTTGTTTCGGCTTTTGCTCGGGAGAATAAATTGAAAAATGCTCTTCGAGAAGTGGTGGATGCTTATGACTATATTATAATAGATTGTCCTCCTTCTTTAAACCTTTTAACAGTTAATGCCTTAAATGCTTCTGACAATGTATTGATTCCGGTTCAGGCAGAATATTATGCTTTGGAAGGAATTTCGGAATTAGTTCATACCATTGATCTGATCAAACAAAACATTAATCCGGATTTACAAATAGGGGGGATTATCTTAACGATGTTTGATTCTCGAAATAATTTGGCCCATCAAGTGGCTAATGAAGTTCGGGCCCATTTTAAAGAAAAAGTTTTTACAACTTCAATTCCTCGAAATGTTAAATTATCAGAGTCGCCTTCTCATGGAATGCCAATTCAATTGTATGATCCAAAGTCGAAGGGTACAGAGAGTTATCAACAATTAGCTCATGAAGTTATTCATCGTTCCGCTTTAGTTCAAAAAGGCGGATTAGTTTTATTGGCTAATGAAACAAATTAGAAATATCTTAAAATATAGATATCCCGAGTTTTTGTGATATTTAGATATCAAATATGGATATTTTGAAGCATTAGGTAAAATATTTAGTATATTTTTTTTAATGGTTTGAAAGTTTATAGATCTATCCAAATAGTTTGGGCTCTTTCAAAAAAACATACCATTAATAAAATATTAGGTAGTGGGTCAGATTGAAGTTTAACGAAGAAAAAAATAGTTATCCTGGCATGCTTTCCCGACGGGATCCATTATATAAAAGTTAAGTTCGATTAAAAGAAGTAGTAGGTTTATTATAACTTAAATTGTTGATCCAACTGACGACAAATAGAGTTAATAAAAAATAGTTAGAGGTGACTATGCAAGAAAGAAAAGCTTTAGGAAAAGGTTTAAGTTCATTAATTCCATTGGGTGGTCGTTTTCAAGAATCGGCTTCAAAGGTTTATTTCGAATGTCCGATTTCTGATATTATGGCTAGCCCTAACCAACCTCGAAAATTATTTGATAAATCAGCCATTGATGAATTGGCTGCTTCGATCGAAGAAAAAGGAATTTTACAACCTCTTGTTGTTAGAAGTTTGGGAGGGGGGAAATACGAAATTATTGCTGGTGAACGACGCTTTCGGGCGGCTCAATCTTTAGGGTTAAGTCAAGTGCCTGTGATTGTGAAAGAAGCCGACAACCAAGAAACTTTGGAATTGGCTCTTATCGAAAATCTGCAACGCCAAGATTTAAATCCGGTTGAAGAAGCTTTGGCCTTTAAAGAATTGTTGAGTAAGTATCAATATACTCAAGACGAATTAGCCAAGCGTATTGGTAAAGACCGATCAAGTATTGCTAACACACTTCGCTTATTAAAGTTATCAGATGGAATTCGTGCCTATATTATTTCGGGCCAAATTTCTATGGGACATGCCAGGGCTCTTCTTGCCATCGATAATTCTGATATCCAAAAGAAAGTCGCGGATCGCATTATCCAAGATCAACTTTCGGTGAGAGACATTGAAGACTTGGTCCGTAAATTTAAAGAAGGAGAAAATTTTGACTCAACATCTTTGAGTGATAATAATTCTGACGAAACAGTTACAGCGTCAACAATTTCAGTAGTGCCGGAATCCACTCATAGTTCCTTGTCTGTTTTAGAAGATGATTTGAAAAAACATTTTAAAACTAAGGTTAAGATTAAAAGTTCCGGAAATTCGGGAAAAGGAAAAATTGTTATCAATTATCATTCGACGGAAGATTTGAATCGGATTGTTCAACTATTAAAAGCCAATCAGATTGTGGGGTAAGTTATGAAATGGTTCTTGAAAAATCCGTCTGGAACTGATAATTCAGGCAATCTTCGTAAAATCAATCAACAAAAAGAGGAGACAAGTATGTTTGGTGAAAAAGGGGAGGCAGCTAAATTGGGTGATTATTCTAAAAATGTCAGTACCGTCTTAGATCGGGAATCTTCTTTTGAAGGAAAAATGACCTTCGAAGGCTGTGTGATTATCAATGGAAAATTTAAAGGCGAAATTTTTTCTGATGGTAAGCTCATTGTAGGAGAGGGCGGTCTGGTGGAAGGAAAAGTTGAAATTGGAGAAATCCAAATTCAAGGTGAAGTACATGGAAACATTTTGGCCAAAGATAAAATCGAAATTTTAGCCCCAGCCGTAGTACAAGGGGATATTTCGGCGCCTAATTTAATCATTAAAGAAGGAGCCATTTTTGAAGGAAATTGTTCCATGGGTCGGCAAGATCGCAAAAATGTTCTCGACCTTCCTTCACGTTCCGCAGATTAAATTAGAAAAACCCCTTAAAGAGTAAAAACTTGACAGGGATGGGAGCATCACTTAAAAACGTTTCATCATAATCTTGATACCCAAAGAATCTTCAAAAGAAGGTGAAAGGTGTCAGTGGATGATTCAAACAAACTCGGAGACATAATGAAAAAAATATCTTTCGTATTTGCTTTTTTAGCCTTAGCCGCTTGCAGCAAACCTCAAGAAGAACCAAAACAACCAGAAGCTCCTGCTGCTCAAGCAGCACCTGCACCTGCTGAAGCGCCAGCTCCGGCTCCTGAGCAAGCAGCACCTGCTCAAGATGCAGCACCTGCTGCTGGTGAATAACTTTTACTAGTTATTTTTAGTATCTCGGTAGTACTATTATTTTTTAATGCCCTCATCTTAAAAAGGTGAGGGCATTTTTTTTATTACAGTCAATCTTTACGATAAGAAGTTGCAGTAATAAGAAATTCTTGATTTCCATCCTGACCAAAAATAGGGGAGGGGATTATTTCTTTTATATCCAAATTTTCCTGCATAAATAAATTTTTTATTTTCTCTACTGCTTCAAGACGGAATTTTTCTTCTTTGACAATACCACCTTTGCCCACTTTTTCTTTTCCTACTTCAAATTGAGGTTTAATAAGACAAATGATGTCTAATTTTTTATAAGGTAGCTCTAAAATTTTGGGAATAATTTTAGTAAGTGAAATGAAGGAAACATCGACCACAGCGATATCAATAAAATCTTTGATGAGTGAAATATCAAAATTTCTAAAATTAGTTCTTTCAAATAAAATGACTCTGGAATCTTGTCTTAACTTCCAATCAATTTGCCCATAACCCACATCGACCCCGTATACTTTTTTAGCTCCATATTTTAGAAGGCAATCGGTAAACCCGCCCGTGGATACTCCAACATCTAAACAAATTTTATCACGGACATCCGTTTTGAAGTGATCTAATGCCCCTTGAAGTTTAAGCCCACCACGGCTGACGAAAGGATGATCTTGGCCTTTGATGATGAAGGTGTCTTCTGGTGAAAAAAGTTCAGAAGTTTTATCAATTCTTTGCGTTCCACGAAAAACGGAACCGCTCATGATTAAACTTTGTGCGCGGGTACGGGAGGGGGCTAAACCTTTTTCAACAAGTAATTGATCGATACGGATTTTCTTTTTGCCGGAAGTAGGCATGGATTACTTTATTTCTACAATCAAATCCAATTCAACACAGGCACCCATGGGAAGCTCTAGAACCCCAATGCTCACACGCGAGTGAGATCCGATTTCATCCCCAAAAATTTGAACCAAAAGTTCCGATGGTGTATTCATGACTTTGGCTTGATCGTTGTATCCAATGGCGGAACAGACATAACCACTTAAGCGAACTATTTTTTTAATTTTGTTTAAATCCGAAACAGCCCATTTGATGGCTGCCAAAGCATTGATGAGTGCAGTTTTAGCAGCACGTTGTGCATTTTCAGTTGATACTTCTTTGCCAACACGTCCCTTAAAATTAAGACGTCCGTCCGATAAGGGTAATTGGCCGGAAGTGAAAACTAGTTTTCCAGATTTTACGGCGGGAATATAGGAACCCACCGGAGGACTTAAGGATGGAATATCTATTTTCAAATCTTTAATTTTTTTTTCAAAATCCATTTTGTATATCTTTTACGGGGTGACTCCCACTACTCATTATTTTATCCTTCGAAAAACTCGGCCCCAAGGGGGCGAAAATTAGATTGTTTTTCTCAGGATGAAACTCGGGAGCTTGCTCACGAGTTTTTCATATATTTGACCACACGCAAAAAAAGAACAAGTGGAATACCGCGGTATTCATCAAAAGATCCTTCGCCGGCGGGCCCTAAAAAGAAAGGGCGAGTTTCCTTATCTACTACTCCTTCCGTTAAAGTTTCCAAATAGAAATTATTTTCTCTTAAAACATTAAAATAATTTTGGAGGCTATTGGATGTACGCACAGGTGAAGAAGGGTTTTGATTGGTTAAAAGCAATTCTACTGTGGGATGAATAAAAGAAAAAACGGCGCGACCCCCGTTGGCCAAAGTTTTAGAAATAGCTGCCATGCTGGGCATGAAATCTTTTCTAAAACAAGAAGCTACCGGCATAAAAACAGTGTCGAAAAAAGAAGAGCGGACAGCCAAAGAACGCAAATTTCCATTAACCGAAAAAAGGCGCCCACTTTTTGGAGGGATGAAAGGTTCCAATTGATAGTTGATAATTTGTTGAGGGGCCATTTTGGCAACTCGTTCTAAAATTAATTTTGATGAAGCATGAGAAAGAAAAAGAATATTTTTAGAAATAATCTCGGGCGCTACTTCTAAAAAATGCTTCTGTTCCACAAATTGAAAAAGATCAGAAAGCTGCTGGTCTGTCATGGAGTTGAGAAAATGAGTTTGCCGAAAAGAAGGCAAAACATTCGCGGCTTCAGATTTTCCAAACCATCGTTTTAGATTGTGCACGACTCCGGCCATGGGTTATCCGTTGTTTATTTTGAAATACGGTTGAGTAGATGGTTCACTTGATCGGGACTTAAGGCTTCGTCCTCACCTGAAAGAGGTTCATTTTCTAAATCCATCAATAATTCTTGAATGGAAGGTAAATCGTCTTGCCGTCTTCTTGTTTCTGTCAGTGGCGCTGGTACAGGTTGATGGGACTGATTTTGATACGATTCTTTTTGTGGACTCTGTTTTTGACCAGCCGCAGATTGAACTTGTTGACGTGGTTGATTTTGATGGGACTCTATAGATGATATTGAATCTTCTTTGATTGGGCGCTTTTTTTGGGTTGATTGAAATAGGGAGTCATAGCGCGGTGTCTCGTATAATTTTTTAAAACGATTTAAGTAATCACTGCTCGGCGGTGGTGTGTAAAGACCTAAGTCTTCCGGTGTGATTTCCGGATCTGGAGCTGAGGTTTCTACGGAATCTGGATGAGGAATATCAACGGCTACGGGTTCGTCTAAAATATAATCTGATGAAGAGGTTTGGACGATAGGTTCATTAACAGGTTCCACATTTTCTTCCGGTACTTCCGATTCCGGGGGAATAAGATCGTATTCTGTTTTTTGTGGAATGAAATTTTTATTTCTAAAAATTTGTAAATCTTTCTCTTTGGATTCTATCAATCCTTTTAAGTTATTTTTGGGTTCAGCATTTTTTAAAGGTTTGGAAAAAGTTCCAGCGGCTTGGTTTTGTTTGTAAGTAGAATAGTTGATGATTACACGGATGGGGCGATTATTTTTAGTAATAATATAGTTAAATTCTTTGTCCCCCATAATTGTTGCCATGGAGGCCCGTGCTTCTGTGATGTTAATGACCTTAACTCGCCCTAATTTGTCGTCCACAAATTCAAACATAGTTATACCTTTTTCTGTACATCCTACTGACCATTTTTATTTTGTCAACGAAATTTATTAAGGTACTTTATTATGTACATATTTATTATGACGTATAATAATATAATATAAGTATTTGTAATTATTATTATTTTTAATTTTGTTAAAATAAGAACTTCTAAAACTATCAACCTTTCATTGATAAACCACAGGCTTTCCGTTGGATGGGCCTTATATGACAAAAGAAGAGTATTTAAATCTGTCCTTTTACCCCCTTTTTTTGGCTATCAATTTTTAAATTTCCGTTTTTTTCAAAAAAATTAAGATCTTTTAAAAATTAGTTTCCCCAAACATCATTATTAAGTTAAAAACAGAGCCCAGTTTTTTTAAAGCTCCACTTAAACAAAACCTTTTTAAAGCCAGAAAGCGTTATCCCCTATGACGACGGAGTTAACCAAAACAGAACTCCACGATTTGAGTGATGAAGAATTGTTTGCCCTTTATAAAGAAGGGTCTCGTGAGGCTTTTGATTTAATTCTTACACGATATCAAAACCCTATCTTTTCTTTCATTATCAAGTCGGTAAAAAATAGACAAAAAGCTGAAGAGCTTTTTCAAGAGGTCTTTTATAGGGTTGTTGAAAAACGAAATCTCTTTCAGTCGGCGGTTTCTTTCAAAGCCTGGATTTATACAATCTGCAGAAATACCTGCATTGATGACTATCGAAAAAGTCGCCGTCGGCCGCAAACGGATGTTTTTTTTGGGGATGAAGAATCTGATGGGACACAAGACCTCCCTTCAGATGACATAAATCAGGAAGATTATATCAAAAGCAATGACTTAGAAGCTCTTCTAAATGAGGCTTTTAAATACATTCCCCCGGAACAAAAAGAAACTTTTTACCTTCGGGTGAAAAAGGAGATGACGTTTGAAGAAGTGGCGGAAGTCATGCATTGTTCTACTAATACGGCTAAAAGCCGAATGCGTTACGCTTTGGAACATTTGCGGGATTTTTTCAGAAGGAGAGGTGCCTTATGAAAAAAAACGAACATATAAGCTTGGAGGATATTTTTGCTATGCATATTTCTCCTGAATCTATGACCGCCGAATGGCAGGCCAAAAATGAACACCTCCATTCTTGTGGCGAATGCCAAGAAATTCTTACCGATTACCAAAAGATTGAAACAACCTGTAAGTCAGAAAAAGAAGAAGGCCCTTCATTGCCAACGCTTTATGCTGTTCGTCGACATGCTTATGGTGTTTTTAAAAAACCAACTTGGGATAGATGGTTTTCTTTTAGTATTCGTCCCTTAGCTTGGGCTTTGTCACTTTGCTTGGTGGCTGGTTTGGGTTATTATACTTGGAAACACCAACCCATCCCTCAAAATGGCGATTCTAAAATTAGAGCCGGAATTTCCATACCCGATCAAAATAAAATGGCCGATTTGTCCGAAGAAGAATGTAACAATGCCGAAAAAACTTATACCGGCCTTGCCTCTGACCAACAGCCTGATTTTTTATATCGTTGGGGAACTTGCCTTGAAAAAGGTGGACATTCTTCAGAAGCCTTAACCAAATATCGCGAACTTGAAAAAATGTCCCCATCCTATCCCGGCCTTAAAGAATCCATTCAACGTTTGGGATCCACAACACCATAATTGTCCAAAACATGATTCACCCTGCCCGCGTTCAGCCTCTTAACTCGCGTCCTGAAAAAAATGGACAGTATGTCATTTATTGGATGCAAGCTTCCCAAAGATTACGTAACAACCATGCTCTTGAATGGGCTATTCGTAAAGCTAACGAAAAAAATGTTCCGCTTTTAGTCTACTTTCAACTGGTTGACGATTTTCCGGAAGCCAATGCCAGGCATTATCACTTTATGCTTCAAGGCTTGAAGGAACTGTCACAAAAATTGACAGAAAATCAAATAGCCTTTCTTCTTCATTACAAAAGCTTTAATCCTGATTGTTCACTTGAAAAAATAGCTCAAAAAGCCTGCCTCGTAGTCACTGACAGAGGTTATCTCCGTTTTCAAAGAGAATGGCGCCGTCGTGTTAGTCTACAACTGGATTGCCCTTTAGTTCAAATTGAAAGCGACGTGATTGTGCCTGTGGAAATGGCTTCTCCAAAACAGGAATTCTCAGCAGGAACTTTTCGCCCTAAAATTTTATCACTGCGGGATGAATTTTTGGTGCCTCTTAAAAATAATTCTATTAAAAATTATTTTTCACAAAATCCATTCGAGAGTCTACCTTTAGATGATGTAGATCAAATAGTTTTAAAACTCAAAATCGATCAAACTGTAAAAACTTCTCCGTTGTTTAAAGGAGGTGAAAAAGCAGCTTTGGATCATCTAAGAAATTTTGTTGAAAATAAAATTCTCAATTTCGACGAAAATCGCAATGACCCTTCTTTAGATGTCGCTTCTCATTTAAGCCCTTACCTTCATTTTGGGCAAATTTCTCCTCTTACGGCGGCTTTGGCCGTCATTAAAATAAAAGGCCCCGGAAGAAATTCTTTCATGGAAGAATTAATCGTACGACGAGAATTAGCCATGAATTATGTTTATTATAATCCCCAATACGATCTCTTTGATGGTTTGCATTCTTGGGCCAAAAAATCGCTCGACGAACATAAAAAAGATGTCCGTGAAAAAGTGTATTCATTCAAAGAGTTTGAATCTTACCAAACCCACGATCCTTATTGGAATGCTGCCCAGAAAGAAATGGTAGTTACAGGAAAGATGCATGGTTATTTACGCATGTATTGGGGCAAAAAAATTCTCGAGTGGAGTCAAACACCTCAAAAAGGTTTTGCAATAGCGTTGGCTCTAAACAACAAATATCAATTGGATGGCCGTGATCCTAACAGTTTTGCCGGTGTAGCCTGGTGTTTTGGCCAACATGATCGAGCTTGGTCGGAAAGAGAAGTTTTTGGAAAAATACGTTATATGAACGCCAATGGCCTTAAGCGTAAATTTGATATCGACGCTTATGTTGAAAGAATTAATGCCCTATAATTTACACGGCCTTGCCAGCCGCATATCCCGAAGCCCAAGCCCACTGAAAATTGTAACCCCCCAACCAACCGGTTACATCCACTACTTCACCAACAAAATATAAATTTGGAATTTTAAGGCATTCCATCGTCTTGGAAGACAACTCATCCGTAGAAACTCCCCCGCGAGTCACTTCGGCTTTATCATAACCAACAGTTGCTGTTGGTTGAATAATCCATTTATTAAGCAAATTTCCAAAACGAATCAGTTCCTCATCAGCTATTTCGTTAATCGGTTTTTCTTGTTTAAGATACAGACCACAAAAATAATCACTTAGTTTTTTGGGAAAAAATTCTAGCAAAATATTTTTAACCAAATTTTTTTGACCCATTTTCTTTTTTTGAATAAGCCATGCGGCAGCTTGAGTTTCGGGCAATAAATTAATTTCAACCTTACTGCCTTTTTCCCAATAAAGAGATCCTTGTAGTGCCGCCGGGCCGCTTAAGCCTTTGTGCGTGAAAAGAATATTTTCTCTAAAAATTTTTCCATTACAGCTTAAAAGGATATCCAAAGAAATTCCCGACAAATTTTCAGGAATTTTAAGAGTAAATCCATCCAAAGCGGGACAAGGAGGTACAATTTTAAGACCGAATTGTTCCGCTATTCGATAACCAAATGGAGTGGCTCCTAGCTTGGGAAAAGAAAGCCCCCCTGTCGCTATCACTAAAGAAGATGTTTGAAAAAAACCACGATTTGTTTCTATTTGAAATCCATTCGATGATTTTTCGACTCTGAAAATTTCTGTACCCGCATGAAAAGTAACACCATGCATACGACATTCTTCAAGTAGCATGTTGAGAATATCTTTGGAGGAACGGTCGCAAAAAAGTTGGCCGAGTTTTTTTTCGTGGTAGGGGATGCCATGTTTTTCAACCAGCATGATAAAGTCATCCGGTGTGTAGCACGAAAGTGCAGATTTACAAAAATGGGGATTTTGTGAAAAATAATTTTCTGATGTTACTTTGCGGTTGGTAAAATTACATCGACCTCCACCCGAAATAAGGATTTTTTGTCCCAATCGTTGAGCATGATCCAATAATATAACCTCACGCCCACGGGCGCCTGCCGTTAAAGAACACATCAGTCCGGAACCACCCGCACCAATGATGAGAACATCCGTTTTGTTTTTAAGATTCTTCAAAGACACACAAATATTCCGCAATCCCCGATTCCACTTTGATGTCAAAGCCAGAATTTCCTTGTATCCGAAATTCTTCGCCAGCTTTATAACTCTTCCATTGATCGTTTCCTTTAAGACGCACAGAGCACAAACCTGCCGTGATTATCATCAATTCGGGTTTCCCAGTTCCAAAATAGTATTGTCCCGGATAAATAAGCCCCAAAGTCTTTTTAGAACCATCGGCTTCATAAACAGAATGGCTGACCACTTTTCCGTCAAAATAAACATTAGCCTTTAGGTCAACAGACACATTTTTAAGTTGCGACATATATAAAATCCTTTCTTATCAACGGCCTTATCTTATTTTAGCTTGAACTTCTACTTTCTTTTCTACACTATTGCCGAATGCCTATTATCACAGGTCTTCTTGTAGGTCTTTTTTTGGGTGGTCATTATGGTGCAGTTACGGGATTTATCGGTACGATCATCGGAAGTTTTTTTGGTCTTTATTTTTATAAAATCCGCCATAAAGACCTAGACTTTCTTCAAAAACAAATTAGGGAACTCAAAGAACAACTCACAGCATTATCCATTAAATACCAATCTAAGGGAGAAGAGACTGTTTTTGGTACAACCCCTCTAGAACAAAATCCCTTAGGGAAAACTTCTGTAGAATCAACTCAAGTCGAATCAACCCCTGTGATGTCAGTGCCATCTGCAATGGAGCCATCTGAGATGGATTCGTTCACAACAGAACCGTCTGTGACGGAGCCTTTCCAGAATCAATCTCCACATCATCCCGCAGACTTTGGACTGTTCCGATTTTTTGTGGATTTTTTCACCAAAGGAAATGTTTTGGTGCGCATTGGAATGATTCTTCTTTTTGTGGGAGTTACTTTTCTTTTTAAGCTAGCAGCCCAGTTTGGCTACTTTCCGATTCCCGTTCGTTTTGCGCTCACAGCTCTTGGGGCTATTGCCTTGATCGCGTGGGGTTTCTTTTTACGGCAAAAAAGGCCCGATATTTCTTTGGTGGCTCAAGGCGGGGGCATCTCTATTTTTTACCTTACTCTTTTTACGGCTACACTTCCCCGATTTAATTTGCTTACCCCCACAATGGCTTTTGTCATGATGGTGGCGGTGGTTTTTTTATCTGGTGTTTTGGCAGTGGGGCAGAATGCAATGGTGCTGGCTGTACTCGGCATTACCGGTGGATTTCTCGCTCCAGTCTTGATTTCCACTGGGGAAGATCGCCACGTTGCGTTGTTTACTTATTATGCCATTCTTAATGCCGGTATTTTGGGAATTGCTTTTTACCGTTCTTGGCGGCCACTTAATCTTTTGGGATTTATATTTACGTTTGGCATTGGTGCCTTGTGGGGATTTAAATTTTATAAGCCTGAATTTTTTGCCAGTGTAGAACCTTTTCTCATTTTATTCTTTTTGTTTTACGTGGCGTGTTCCGTTCTTTTTGCCATCAAACAACCGTTGAAATATTTGGGTGCAGTTGATGGAACACTTGTGTTTGCCACACCTATCGTGTTTTTGGCCCTGCAACATGGGTTAGTAAAAAATATTGAAAAAGGAATGGCTTTTACGTCTTTAGCACTTGCTTTGTTTTATCTTGTGCTGGCGTTGATTCTTATCAAACGGGTACCCAATTTACTCACCCTGATGTTTGAAAGTTTTTTAAGTTTAGGGACTATTTTTGTCACTCTTACTTTACCCCTGGCACTCAATGCCCAATGGACCTCCACCGGTTGGGCACTTGAGGGTGCCGGCCTTATTTGGATTGGGTTACGGCAAAATAGAAAGCTGGCTCGGTATTTTGGTACTTTTCTGATTTTTGTAAGCGGATTTATTATTAAAGATACGTTTCAGGCCTTGGTTAGCTATCACTGGGCTGACGATACGACAGTTATTTTGAATTCTGTGACCATGGGCTCCCTGATTCTTTGTTTGTCAGCTTTTACTGGGGCTTTTATTTATCAAAAACATTCTCCTCACCAACATAAGCTGGCCGCTGGAACTCTTTTTTTCTGGGGACTTTTTTGGTGGTATCTCACCCTTATTACAGAAGTAGAATCACGCCTATCCCATCAATATGTCATGCCTGTATTGATGGTTTTTCTCACGATCAGCCAGTTTATTATCGAATTGATCCGGCGGCGTATTCAATGGAACATAATGGCGGTTCCGGGGAAACTTTTATTACCTTTTTTGGCCTTCCTATTTTTTGATGATATGCCCAATCCAGGAATGCATCCTTTAGAAGGCCTCTATCTTTTGGCTTGGCCTTTAGGGTTAGGAGCTGTGGGTTGGATTTTTTATTCTCTTGAAAAAGATCAAATTTCCACCAAGAGACATCATCCGCCCTTGTTATGGGTAGTGTTAGGGTTATTGTCCTGGGAAGTGACTTATCAATTCAGACAGTTTATTCCCGAAAATAGTAATTGGGCGGTGGCCTGTTGGGGACTTGTGCCCGCCCTTTTTTCATTGATTTTGCTTAGTCCCAGGGCTCAAAAAAAATGGCCTCTTCAAAATCTCAAAAAATCTTACCTGGTTTTTGGTTTTGGGTTGGTCGCTTTTTATCTTTTTATTTTTTTCTATATCCAAATGTTTTGGGATGGAAATGCCTTACCACTTATTACATTCCCGGTGTTTAACCCTCTTGATCTTTCCATTGTGGTAATTTTAACTTTCTGGTGGGCGCATCATTATCGTTTATTGCAGGAAGGATTTGTTACGCGTCAGTCATTAGGAGCTAGAATATTTCCCCTATTTTATTTTTTTCAACTTTTAGTGGCGCTGACTTTGTTTTTGTTGCGTGCCCTTCATCATCATTCGGGTATCGCCTACGATATTGATGCCCTCTACGACTCCATTGTGGTTCAGACATCCTTATCCTTTTTCTGGACCATTTTGGCACTGGGGGGGATGATCTTGGCTACTCGTAAATCTAACCGTCCTTTATGGATGGGAGGAATGACCTTACTACTGTTGGAAGTTTTGAAATTAATTACCGTCGATATGAAAAATACGGGAACCGTTGCGCGAACCATATCGTTTATGGGAGTAGGACTTTTAGTAATGGTCATCGGAGGCTATTTTGCACCGCTACCGCCAAAACAAAAAACAACGAACGTGTAATTTATTAACTCACCTTACGCGAATCCCCCTCTTAAAAACTTGCCGCTCTTTATGCGGTAAGAGGGGGTTAGGGGGAGTTATTCAAATGAAAATGAGTAACCCCTCCCGACCTCCCCTTATACTAAGGGGAGTAGGATTTTTGATTTAAATACTGATTCGCGTAAGGTGAGTTATTAAGCGTCATCACGAAACACTGTTAAGGGTCGGGTTCTTCAATTCCCCAGAGGGGATTTGATTCTTCGACATTTGTGGAGAAAAATTATTCTTTCTTGATACTCCACTGCTTGTAGTGGAGCTTCTTATTTAAAAAGTTAATTCTTTTTTGGATCCTCACTTTTGTGCGGATAACACTTTATGAAAAAATATATTTTTATTCTTTTTTCTCTTATTCCGTTTCTGGCGTTGGCTCAGGAAAAAACTGATCCACCTAACCCGGATACCATCGATCGTTTTGAAACTCTTTTTCCTATTATCAAAAACGGTCCCGATGCCCTGCAGCAAGTTTGGTTGATAGAGCAAGTCTATCAATCTTTTAAAACCGGGGATTGTCACGATCTGCGAGTATTTAACTCCAAAAACGAATCGCTCCCTTTTGTAGTGGAAAAAGTTTCTCCGCAGACGTTTAAAGAAGACCAATGGAGCGAGACTTCTTTTTACCCTCTTTACGGACAAAATTCAGACTCTGTTCATGATTTAAAAATAGTTCCACGTCGCGATTCTACCGGACGTATTGTGGATATCGATTCAGTTCCTCTTTCCGGAAAAGGAAAAAACACTGGTCAATTATTGGGCTATCTTTTGGATACTCATTTAGACAAACAAAAAAAACTAGGGGCACTTCGTTTTTATTGGAAGAATAACGATTCTTTTTTTATTTCTACCTTAACCATCGAAGCCAGCAACGATCTTAAATCATGGCGTTATATCACTCGTGATGGGATTTTATCCAATCTCTCTTACAAAGGCAGTGTGCTGAAACGGGATATCATCGATTTGCTGGGTATTCATGAACAATTTATTCGTATTACGTGGGGAGAAGATTTTTCAGGCTTAAGCTTAACGCGAGTATCTTCTCTGATCAGCTCTAGTGGACAAGATAAGTCTTTGGAGATGAAAAACAATTTTTCGTTTAAACCACTTTCTGGGTCGGAGGAATCTTATTTATCAGACACGGGGGGTTTTTATCCCATCAGCACTCTGGATATTCTTCTGATGCAGTCTAACACGGTGGCTTCCATTACACTCACCGTTGCCAATTCGGAAGATGGCCCTTGGCGACAAGTTTTTTCTGGGACGGTTTTTAATATTATTCAATCAGGTAAACAATTAACCCAAGGGCCTTTACCGGTTTTTTTGTCCGGCGGGCGTTATTTTAAACTTACTGTTAACGCTAATAATCCTTCTCTAGGGATTCCCCCTGAACTGGCAATTTCGTGGAAACCTGAAAAACTTGTTTTTGTATCTCAAGGCGATCCTCCTTTTACACTTGCTGTGGGTAATAGTGACGCTAGTCCCTACGATGAAAATAACAGAAATTTGGTTAATACTGTGCGGCAGATTAATAAAAAATCCCCTCAATCCACTTCTGCTCCGGCGGAAGCAAGCATTGCTGAACCTACGAAAAAAGTTGTTGGTCCTCTTCCTAAATATAAAAAACCAATCGATAAACGGGCCTGGATTTTGTGGTCTATTCTCGGTGGCGGTGTTCTTTTATTGTCTTTGTTGGCGATGAGCTTGATGAAGGAAGTTAAACAGAAGACATAAAAATTTTTTTCATGATTAATGAGCCGGATCAAAATCCACCAGCTTAGCTAATGGCTTTGCTGCCTGCTTAGATCGTGTAACTGTACTAACCCCTTGTGAATTGGTGTGGGTTATTTCAACCATGTTGGTTGAAAAATTGATATCCGTTTGCGATTGAGTGCCTTCTGGAATTTTTTCGGTGACATCAGTTTCTCCAATTAAATACCAGTCATTGTTTTGATAACGGAAGCGATACGTGGTTCCCCAACGTTCGCTGCTGCCGCCATAATTACCGATGACAATAGCGCCCCGTTCAACAGCCAATGTATTGAACGGATCTCCAAAGACACCCCCACATCCTTTGCATAAAATAATATTATTGTTAGTAACCGCTAAATGATAACCCCCATCTGATTTTTTAAGTAAAACCAGAAGATGCCGGTTGTTTTCGGCATATTCTCCTTCTGGTGTATTTTCGTTGTCACTCCCTAAGGCTAGCAAAGCATCGTTTAAAGAGTCTTGATTCAAATCTCCCTCGGCTTGTTTTAAAACATGCCATCCTTTAGGAATGAAATCGCTCAAAGTTTTGCCATCTTTAGGAAAAGAAGGGCCGCCATCAGCCCAAGCACGAGGGGTTAACAGCAATAAAAGAAGTAATAAATAACGGTTTTTCATTTTAATCCTTTATCTTATAGTTAATAGATTGTCACCCTGTAGGTTTTACTAGTGCTACATTGGAATTCCGACTTAATGCCGTGAGAATGGCGACTTTGTGTTATGGTTAACTTATCTAAAAAATCATCCAGTTTTGATTTAAACGATCTAACAGACGAAGAGTTGTTAGAAAAACGCGTTTGTGAGCTTTCTGTACAAGTAAATAACACTATCTTGGAAGATTGGATCCGCTCTTTGTATGATGAATTAGCTGCAAAGCAGCTTCTGTTTCGTCCTGTATGTTATCTGGCAGATGAATGGTTTGTTCCTACGGGGGCCACCAGCATTGGTATTCCTTTTTATTTGGCCCATCCACGATTGATCCAATTAGAAAAAAAAATGATGTTGGAAGTGGAAGGGGGCACGGAAAAAGAATTTCGCAAATTAATCCGTCATGAAGCGGGACATGCCCTTTATTATGCGTATGGACTGCAAAAGGAAAAACAATTAGTTCGTATTTTTGGACCTTCTTCCGATGAAACCCCTGCCACCTATCGTCCTAAAACTTATAGCAAAAATTTTGTGCGGCATTTGCCCAATTGGTATGCGCAATGCGATGCGGATGAAGATTTTGCCGAAACGTTTGCTGTTTGGTGTGATCCTGAATCCCGCTGGAAGGAAGTCTATGCCGGTTGGGGCGCTTTAAAAAAATTGGAATATGTGGATGCTTTGATGAATTCGCTTCAAAACCGTGAACCGGTTTTATCTCGACCTCTTCGTGATTGTTCGGCTCATCGAATAAAAGCACGACTGAAGACCTATTACCAAAGAAGAAAAAAAGAATGTGAAGAAGATTATCCGGATTTTTACGATCCTGATTTAAAGAAAATTTTTTCCTCCGATGAGGCCTGCCAAAAAAATATGCCGGCTCATGTTTTTATGGCTCGAAATCAAAAGATCATGATCGATAAAATTGCCTTATGGACAGGAGATAAAAAATATAATATTTCCCGTCTTCTTAAAAAGTTACAGCAACGCTGCAAAGATTTATCGCTGTATCTTTCAAAAAACGGTGAAGATACTTTTATTACGGACACCCGTGTTGCAGACACTCGTATTGATGTGGCTGCTTATTTGACCTCGATGATTACGCATCATCAATTGACGGGACGATTCAAGCGAACAGTTTAAAGAAAGCGAACATGTCCAAGACTCTTAAAACCCTTGTCGTGTTTGATTCTGCCGGCACACCTCCAGAAAATCAAGATTACACTCACGAATTACAAACTCCTGATTGGCAGGCAGAACGCAATGTTTTAGACAGCCTTAAACATCTGGGGCATCAGGTTTCTCATTTGGGTATTTATGATGACGTCCGGATTTTATTCGACAAAATAACAAAAGAAAAACCCGACATCATTTTTAATCTGGCGGACCATTTCATGAATGAGTCAGCTTTTGATAAGCATTTAGCAGGGATTTACGAGCTTTTGCGGATTCCTTATACGGGAAGCCCACCTTCGGCACTGTTACTGGCAAAAAACAAGGGGCTGACTAAAACTATTCTTTCTTTTCATGGTATTGATACCCCTAAATTCCAAGTTTTTACCCGAGACCGAAAAATACCGAAAACGCTACATCTTAACACCCTGAACTATCCTCTGATAGTCAAAGCCCTGCGGGAAGAGGCTTCTTACGGCATATCGCAAAAATCATTGGTCACTAACAATGGGGATCTTCTAAAACGAATTGATTATGTCCACAATGTTATGAAGCAGGACGCCATTGTGGAGGAATTTGTGGAAGGCAGGGAATTGTACGTAAGTCTTTTAGGTAACAAAGACCCGATAGTGTTTCCCTTGCGTGAAATGATTTTTTCCAATTCTCCAGAAGGGGAAGCCCATTTTGCTACGTACAAAGCCAAGTGGGATGAAGACTACCGTAAACGTTGGGGTATTGAAAATATTTTTGCCAGTTTGCCTTCCGATGTTGTGGCGCGGATTGAACAGATGGCCAAGAAAGTCTGTGAAATTTTATATCTTCGTGGTTATGCACGTCTTGATTTAAGACTAGCTCCTGACAAGAGAATTTTTGTCATAGAAGCTAACGCCAACCCTCATATTGCCAAGGATGAAGACTTTGCTCTTTCCGCCAAAAAAGGGGGGTTAGGGTATGATCAGCTGATCCAAAAAATTATTGAACTTGGTTTTGAAGAACACAAAAAATTTTTTGGGGAATGAAAAACCCCCTGCTTTTAAAGCAGGGGGTTTTTTTTAAGAGAGAGAGACGCTATCAACTATTCAGTTGTTGGTAAACCAGTGATGGTGTCGGTTTGAGATAGTGATTCGGCCCCTGTTGATTTATTCCAATCTTCGCTTCCTGTAGTAGTTTTACAGACGGTATCATCTTTGCAGGCTAAGAACTTAAAAGACATATCTTCAAGAGCAAATTCTACTTCGGGTTGAATTCCGCAGGCATCGGTATAAGCTATACTATAGGAATTAATATCAACAGCACCTACACTTCCATCTGTGGATGCGGCCCATTCATAATCATTGGAATAAGCACTGATTTTATGAAATTGTTGGGCTAATGCAGCATCCCGGTTGTCTCCACCCCATGTTGTAAGTGCTAAGAAAGTGTTGTTCTTGTTTTTAGGCAAGATTTTTTTGCTGCTTTCTAGGTTTTCAGTAGTTGTATTACGGTAAAGATTTTGATCGGTTAGTTTACCCCAACTTCCCGAGTTGCTGATGGAGCTTGATGTCACTTTGTCTGAATCATAGACCACGATGGTATAGCGGAGCCAAATTTTATATTTTTTGTCTGTAGCTCCGTTGATATTAGTGGTGAACTTGGCCGTCACGCTATCATCCCCATCACCGATGGCACTTTCGGATAAATTAGCCGATAGGTACAAATCTCCTAGATATTCGTTTGATGCCCCGTCTTGATCCAAGGTAAAACCCCTTAGAACAATCGCAACGTGTTTATCACCGGTTTTGAGGAAGTTCTCATCGATATCGCCTTTACCGGATAAGTTGATAGTATCAGAAAACCCACATTTTCCGGATTCATCGTAAGAATCATTATCATCCGCATCACAGGTTTCTTCGAGAATCCCGTTGTAAGTACGCATATAATTTCTGTTATAGGCAATGGTTGTCCAATGCCCTTGATATTTAAAGGCGTAGTCATCTGTATCATGGTCTAAGTTGGAGTTAAGAGAAAATTTCATGGTGGCTTTTGAATCTGAAACGGAGGAGTCAAAATTGGTTACATAAGATTTAATGATATCGTAGCCCATATTATCGGTAAAACTCATATCACAACTTGTATCCCATTCCCAAGAAGCGCCATTCCAGATGGTGAGCATACCCCAATCGATTGTTGGGGTTTCTTCTTCAGCTTCTGGCTCTCTTGTGGTGCCTGACACTCCTCCTAAACTCCCGGATGGAAGAATGGTTGCGTCGCTGCAATCGGAATTAAATCCAGAAAAACTTCCGGTACTAGGACCATGTCTGCCCATCGTGAAACGACGAGGATGAACTGAAGCATTACTATCATTGCAATCCGTATTGTCAGACACATAACCTTCAGGCTGACTGCAAGACGTTGTACTTGTGTTGGGATCACCATAGCTATCTTCATCAGTGTCTGCATAATAGGTAGTTCCATTCGTGACGGTTCCTGAATCATCCGTGTCGGTATCACCATCACAATCGTTATCTAGCCCATCAGTACAGTTTTCGGTAGCTGCCGGATTAACAGCGGAATTGGTGTCGTCACAGTCGTCTTGACTTTCGCTATAACCGTCCCCGTCGTCATCTGTGTCAGCAGTTGGTTCCACTGTTGTGTTACCGCTGGCATCTCCATCTGTACCACTACAGTCTTGATCGACACCATCGGCAGTAGTATCAGTGCTAACACCCGGATTAATATCAGCATCCGTATCATCACAATCACCAACAGTGGCTACGTAAGTAGTGCCGCCATTATCAGTGCTTGTTTTAAGGTCTGCTTGAAAAAATGTTTTGGAAGATGTTGAAACACCGTAACCATCTCCATCCACATCTTTATAAAGCGTTGTTGAAGCGCCAATGCCAGAGTTGGAGCAAGCATTCCAAATGAATAAGGAAAAAACTAAAGTGGTTAGGGGTAAATAATTTTTCATAAATTCTCCTTAGAAACTTTCGTCAAATTATGATGGAAATGACGATGTATTAGAAAACAAAAAAACGTTATTAAAGAAGTGAGTAAAAAAGAAAAAACATTTATAGATTTTAAATGGTGAGATTGTAGGGAACAGCCTCCCCCTTCGAAATTAATGCCACCATTTGTTGTACTAGCTCCAGCTCCTTCTTCGGCGCTAGGTTCTGTTTTAACGGTTAAAATCATTTCATCGCTGTCAATTCCGCCATTGCCATCCATAACGTAGAGTTTAAAGGTGTAAGTACCATCACTCGATGGCGCTTTAAGCGTGGTTGTTTCTTCTAAAGGAGTTGCTAACTCCGTGGCGCTTGTGCTGGTTTCTTGCCAAGAATAGGTAAGTGTTTCGTCATCGGGATCGTAGCTTCCAGAGCCATCTAAAGTAACTGTTTCTCCCGGACTGACAGTTTGGTCCTCGCCGGCGTCTGCCTGTGGACTTTGATTTTTTAATTGAGGGAGGTCTCTTTCTCTTCTTACTTCTGAGTTGATTTCTTTTGCATCAGATAAAGTAGAGGGTTTGTTTGACAAATCAAAATGAATCCGTGCACAAACTAAAAGCTCATCAATATTTCCATCACAATCATTATCTACATCATCACATACTTCTTGGCTGTCTGGATTAATATCAGCCTCTGTATCGTCACAATCTTGTCCGCCACAATCACTGGCAAAAAAGCCATCCCCATCTTCATCACAAGATCCTAAAGAAGATTTTTTGATTTCCTCTATAGGTTTTGGATAGGCTTGAATATGACTAGCCACACTTCCTAAAAACAGGGTCGTGAAGGTTATTATCCCTAAAATGAGTAAAGGTCGCTTCATAGCCAATAGGGTTAAGAGCAATTTCAGTGCCAAGACGAAGGCAATCGAAAATAGTAAATAAGTATTTGATAATATTATATTAATTTTTATTGCTCTCTAATCCTGTATTATTTTTTGTTAGGTTTAAGCCTTATTTTTATCATTATGATATAAACTGACAGAATCCCTCTATTCTCATTTTAAGAATTCTTGCCTTTTAAACAGGGGTGTGTGAAAAACTGGCTATGTCTCCAACTGAACAACCGGAAAGCCTGAATATTAAGATGAACCGCAAGGGTTTTGGACTTAAAGAAGCGATTCTTAAAGACCTTCATGCCCATTATCATAGTGAAATTATTCAACAAATTAAAGAAGCTGGCTATACTAAGGTGTTTGGAGACTTAACTGTTCATTTAGCGCGTGAGTTTGGCTTTTGTTATGGTGTGGATCGCGCTGTGGAATTAGCTTACGAAACGCGTAGCCGCTTTCCTGATAAACATATCTACCTCACTACAGAAATTATCCATAATCCGGGGGTTAATTCTAATTTGCAGGCCATGGGGGTTAAATTTCTTTCAGGCCCTTATCAGGATGCTCATTTTAAAGATGTGAAACCTCAAGACGTTGTGATTGTCCCGGCGTTTGGCACAACGGTTTCTCTTCTTAAAGAACTTGTTTCTAAAAAATGTGAGTTGGTCGACACTATTTGTGCCTCCGTTATTGTTGTTTGGAAGCGAGTTGAAAAATATGCACAGGAAGGTTTTACCGTTTTAGTGCATGGAAAGTATTATCACGAAGAAACCCAAGCAACGACTTCCCGCGTGGATGAATTTCAAAAAGGACGTTATCTCGTAGTGTTTGACGAAGAAGAAGCCCAATATGTTTGTGATTACATTACTCAAGGTGGAGATAAAAAAGCGTTTATTGAAAAATTTTCCAAAATGATGTCGCCGGATTTTGATCCAGAAACAGATTTGCAAAAAATCGGATTAGCTAATCAAACAACCATGCTTTCATCGGAATCCCTTAAAATTGCCGGGATGATTAAACGTGCGTTAATTACTCGTTATGGGCAGGAAAATTTGCAGCAGCATTTTCGTTCCTTTGACACCATTTGTAATGCCACCCAAGAACGACAAGATGCCATTATAGCGATGAAAGATAAAAATCCCGATCTCCTTATTGTTATTGGGGGTTACAATAGTTCCAACACAAATCATCTTTGTGAGTTGGCGGAAACAATTGCCCCCACCTACCATATCGATCGTGCCGATTGTGTTCTTTCGGCTGAGCTTATTCGCCACAAGCCATTTGGAAAAAAAGAAGAGGTAGAAACTAAAAACTGGCTTAAGTCAGGTCCTGTTTCCATTGGCATTACAGCGGGGGCTTCTACCCCTAATCAAGTTATTGGTGAAACCCTTGAAAGAGTGTTGAAGTTTAGAAGCGTAAAATAATTAATTGGCACAATCCGGTAATTTGCGTAAAATCTGTCATCTATCGGCGTAAGCCGCAAATAAGGAGAAAATTATGGCTAAAATTGTTATGACTGATTTTGAAGTAGAAGTACCCTCCAACTGGAAAGACCAGGGGATGATTACCATTACCATGCCTTCTACTGATAAGAAGGTGCGGCCTAATATTATTATCACTAAAGAACGTTTGGCCCAGCCAGTGGAACTGGAGGCTTATTTCGACAAGATCAAACGATCCGTTCAAGCACGGGGCATTGACAGTTTTCAAATTTTAGAAGAAAGCGATTTGGAAGTGGCTGGTGTGCCTGCTAAAAAAATGATCTGCACCTGGGATTTGGCGTCCATGAAGAAAATGATGAATCAAAATGCCCAATCGCTTGATCACATTCAGCCGGGCCAAATGGTTCAACAAATCCAAGTTTCTTTCATTCGTAATGATGAAGCCATTAATTTAACTGCCAGTTTTCCAGCGGAACAATTTCAGATTTATTCGCGCCCTTTCCAAAAGTTTGTGGAAGGATTTAAGTTTATTGCGTGAGTTGAGTCATCCCGGTAAGTAAGTTGGGATCCAATTTTTCTCTCATCATGGATCCCGTATCATTACACTACGGGATGACGAGGCTTTATCCATGCAACACTATCACGCTAAAATTACTGGTACCGGATCTTATCTTCCTCCTCGTGTTGTTTCTAATAAGGAGCTTGAAGCCAAATGTGCCACATCGGATGCGTGGATTCAGGAAAAAATAGGGATCCGTGAACGACGTTATGTTGATCCAGGAGTGGGTACTTCTGATTTAGCACTTCAAGCTTCGCTTAAGGCTTTAGAAGCAGCTGGTAAAAAACCGACAGATATTGATGCTATTATTTTTGCTACCTCCACCCCCGATTATCAAGCGCCTGGCTCCGGTGTGCTGCTCCAAAAAAAATTAGGATGTCACAAAATTCCAGCCTTTGATGTGCGCAACACATCTCCCGGCTTTGTGTTTGCACTGGAATTAGGGGACAGTTTAGTTCGTTCCGGAAAATATCAATGTCTTCTTATTGTAGCAGCTGAAGTTCATTCAACGGGTCTTGATTTTAGTGAACGCGGTCGGTTGATGAGCGTTATTTTTGGAGATGGTGCAGGAGCTGTAGTTTTAGAACCCAGTGAAGGTCCTCATGGTATTCTCAAAACACGCCTTCATTCCGATGGAACGAATTTCGATAAATTATGGTGTGAGGCGCCAGCTTCTCTTTATCATCCACGAATTACCACACAAATGATTGAAGAAGGAAAAATTTATCCTACCATGGATGGTCGCTTAGTTTTTGAAAATGCGGTCCATCTTATGAGTTTAGTTGCCGAAGAAGTTTTAGTTCAGCAAAATTTAGAAGTGAATCACCTTCATCATGTGCTACCTCATCAAGCTAATTTACGCATCATTGAGGCCATTGGCAAAAAGATGAAAATTCCTTCCGAAAAAATTCATCACAATATTGAAGTTACCGGCAATACCAATGCCGCATCTATTCCCATTCTTTTGGATGAAGTCGTCCGTGCTGGAAAAATAAAAACTAATGATCTGATTTTAGGAATGAGTTTTGGTTCTGGCTTTAGCTGGGGCAGTTTTTTGGTGCGTTGGTAATTAACGTACCGCTTTAGGTGCCGGCTGGGGCGGAGGCATAGGCTGTTGCTTGGCTTGATTTATTCCTTGTGGGGGATTGGGCCTTGGTGCTTGGGCTGGTTGAGGTGGTCTGGGTGCAGCAGGTCCTGGTCTGATTCCAAGAGGAGGTACTCCCCCAGGAGCGGCACCCGCAGGAGTAGCCCCTGGGGGAGTAGCTCCTACTGGAGCAGGTCTTTGCATGGCAGGAATGGGTCGTTTTTGTACGGGGCGTTTAAAGCCATGCCGAAAAGTTTGGGCTTTGGAAGTGTTTGATTCAACTACATTGATAATCTGTCCGGTTTGACGCTCCCACTTTTTCAGGGCTTTTGACAAAATGGGTTGATTCACCGACCAAAGCATTTCGTCACTGCCTTCTAACACTCCTTCGTTAAACAGAAGATAACTGATGGAATAAGTCTGAAAACCTGTTTCGTCAGCTCCTCCCCAAACAATAAATGAACATGGCTCTTGGATTTGTACGCGAACCAAGCTGTCTGGGTTATGATGTGTTCTTAAAAATCCAACGATATTTAAATTAAGACGCAGCGTCCAAAGAGGTTCTTTTAAGTTTTTCATCATGAGCATCAGCTCATCCAAAAAAGTTTGCTGCTCCAAATTTTCTTTTTTTAAATGTTGAGTGGCGTTGTAGGTGATGAGCTCCATGTTATCCGGTAAAACAAGCCCGAAGAAAGCCCGCAAAAAATTAAAAACTTGTTCAAAAAACCAAACATTTGTTTCTTCAGCGGTGACTTTTGTAAAATCTCGGTTGGAATTAAAACCCCAACTTCCTACCACATGCCCCTTGGCTGTGGCATCTTTCATGTAATCGTTGAGTCCCTTCAGCATGTTTTTAGTATAATAGAAGAATCCCTAAACCGGAAACGATTTGTTAGGAGGATTTTTTTTAGATAATCGGAACCCTTTTATTATTTTTCGGCCTATAAGCAGAAAAGCAGTAAAAGCCACAATAACTAAAGCAATGATTTCTTGAGCATCCATGATTTAAAGAAATAGCCGTGTTACCTGAAACGTGATGAAAGACCCGAGGTAGGCCAAACTTAACATGTAACTCAATAAAAAGAACGGCCACTTCCATGAATTTGTTTCACGTCTGACAACCGCTAATGTCGCCATGCATTGGGGCGCAAAAATATACCAGACTAAAAGGCTTAAAGCTGTTGGAAGGCCCCATTGTTGGCTGAGTTTTTTTCCTAAAACCGATTCATCTCCTTCAACAGCAAATACGGTTGATAAAGCACTGACCATGACTTCACGTGCGGCAAAACCAGGAATTAATCCTGTGCCGATGCGCCAATCGAAACCGATAGGTTTGATGATGGGTTCTATCCAATGGCCTAGGCGACCCGCCAGAGAATAATTAATCGCTGGGATTTTTGTAGAGATTTGCTCTGTCGTGGCTTGAGTTGGTGGCTTGGGATAAGAGGAAACAAACCAAAGAAGAATGGAAATTCCTAAAATCAGTGTGCCCGCGCGTTTTAAAAAAATACGAGCTCTTTCGATGAGCCCAAAAGACATATTTCTAAAAGAAGGGATTTTGTAGGTAGGAAGCTCTAAAAGCAGTATGGGTCTCCCTCCTTTTTTAAGAACGGTTTTTTTCAAAATCCATCCGACAATTAAAGCGGATATAATGCCAGCTGCATATAAACCCATCATGACTAAACCTTGGAGCGAAAGAAATCCTCCAACATTTTTGTTGGGGATAAAGGCGGCAATGAGCAACGAGTAAACAGGCAATCGTGCCGAACATGTGGTGAGAGGAGCCACTAAAATAGTAGCCAAACGGTCTTCGCGATTTTCGATAGTACGTGTGGCCATAATGCCGGGAATGGCACAAGCGTGTGAAGAAAGCAGGGGAATGAAGGCTCGGCCGTGTAACCCCACCCGACTCATCAGTTTATCCATTAAAAAGGCGGCCCGTGCCATATAACCAGAATCTTCAAGAAGGATAATAAAGAAAAAGAGAATGAGAATTTGGGGTAAAAAAACTAAAACAGAACCAACCCCGGATAGTATGCCGTCTAAAATTAAATTTTTCAAAGCTCCTTCCGGTATTAATCCATTTAGAAAATGGTGAGTGGTTTCAACCAACGTTTTAATACCGTCCATCGGCCAATTAGCTAAACTAAAAACCGATTGAAACATGAGTGTTAAAAAAAGAATAAGTAGTAAGCTGCCCCAGAAAGGATGCAAGACAACTCGGTCAATGCGGTCCGTCCAAATAGAGGGCTTTGTTTTTTTGCGGACAGATTTTTTTAAGATGTGATCAACGTGCGCATAGCGATTGTGAATTTCTTTAGGAGTAGGTTTATGCCATAGTTTTGATTTTTCGCTGGAAGGTTTTTCCCAAAATTCTTCAATAGCTTTCAGTAAGTCGTCAAGGCCTTGGTTTTTAACAGCAACGGTGGGAATGACAGGGGCGCCTAATTCTTTCGATAATATTTCTAAATCTAGTTTTAACCCTCTGTTTTTAGCCAAATCCATCATGTTGAGCACGACGATTAAGGGCAAATTTCTTTCTTTTAATTCCAGAACAAAACTTAAACTACGTTCCAAATTTGTAGCATCAGCAACGGCTATAAAAAAACACGGATGGCTTTCTTCTCCAAGTCGTCCGAGAATGGCATCACGCGTGACTTGCTCGTCTAAAGTTTTAGCATCTAAAGTATAGGCACCTGGAAGGTCTAAAAGAGTTAATTTTTGTCCGGATGGCGTGTTGATAAGGCCTTCTTTTCTCTCCACCGTGACCCCGGGATAGTTGGCTACTTTTTGATGACTACCGGTAAGCGCATTGAATAATGCGGTTTTCCCGGTATTGGGATTTCCGACAAGGGCAATTAAAGAAGACGTCATGACAAAACCTCGACCACTTCAATGTTATCGGCTTCACAGCGACGCATGGCGAAGAGAGTTCCACGTACTCGAACAGCCAAAGGGTCTTTTCCAAAAGGGGCTTCGTGGACCACTTCAACGGATTCTCCTTCTAAAAACCCCAATTCTAAAAAACGGGTTAATAAACCATTAGGTGCTAAGGCGACAATTTTCCCTTTTTTACCTTTGGGGAATTTTCCTAACGTTGTGGTAAGAGGTTTTATTTTTTGCATTTTGAACAAATACCGTAAAGTTCCATTTTATGATTGGTGAGTGTAAAGCCGTGTTTTTTCACCACCATGTCTTGAAGTTTTTCGATGGTTTTGTTTTCAAACTCCACAATGACCCCACAACGGGTGCAGATGAGATGGTCGTGATGGTGGTCCGAAACCGGTTCAAACAACGATTGGCCTTTGCCAAAATGGCGTTGATGGGCCAAACCCGCTTCGATAAGCAACATTAATGTGCGGTACACAGTGGCATAGCTGATGGTGTTGTCGGTACCACGGCAGATTTCCAGTAATTCTTCCAAACGATAATGTCTGTGAGGGGAGGTGAAGAATTCATTAACAATTACTTCACGTTGGTCGGTCCATTTAAGACCATTGGCCGCGATATATTGATGAATGGCTGCCAATTGATCCCCACCTATTTTTTTACTGATGTCTTCTTTTGTTTTTCTGGATGGTGCCATAATTTTTAAATTTAGACGAGGGGGGGGGTTAGGTCAAGAGTTATTTGAAAGTAATTTTCAATTTCAAATTATCATCTCAGGATCATAACGCAGTCGTCATTCCCGCTTTCGCGAGAATGACAATTTTGAAAAGCTAGTCGTGTAACATCAGTTATTTATTGAAAAGCGTGGTTTTTAAGAAACCATTTTCCCAACTTAGGGTGATGGTCCCGTTTTTATCCGTACGGTAGATAGGAATTTTTTTGGATTGCAGGCGTTCTAATACAGAAGGGTGAGGATGATGAAAACGATTGGCTTCCCCCACACCGATGGTGACTACCTCTGGTTTTACCGCTTCCAAAAAACGTTCACTGGTGGATGTTTTACTGCCATGGTGCCCTACTTTAAGAATTTTGCTTTTTAAATCATCGGGCGTATAGGCTTCTAGTAATCTCATTTCCCCTAAACTTTCCAAATCCCCTGTGAGCAAAGCAGTGAAATCACCCGCCTGAATTTTTAATACGAGTGAACGATTATTATCCTTATCCGAAGCGGGGGAATTTTCAAAAGGAGATAAGACATCAATACGAAAATTTGTGTCTGCAACCGGTGTTTGTCCTTTTTTGAGAACCAGAGTGGGAATTTTTTCAACAGCACTCATTAATTTTTGATAGTCAGGTGAATTATCCGGAAAGCCATTCCACCAAAATTCATGTACGGGGTATTCTTTTAAAAGAGTGATAAGACCTAAATAGTGGTCGGTATCGGCATGAGTGACTGCTACGGCATTTAAGTATGGAATTCTTTCGTGTAGTAGATAAGGAATAAGAACATTGTCACCAATATCAAAGTAAGGCGAGCCACCTCCATCAATTAAGTAGCGATGGGCTCCAGGTAGCTCCAATAAAATGCTATCCCCTTGTCCTACATCGATTTGAGTCATACGAATGGAGTTGTCAAACCACCCGTGACGAATCACGTAGGCCGCATCCACTGTAAAAATAAGGACAGCTACAAGTACCACAATTTTTTTTAATTTTTGAGAAATGGAAATTATCAATAAAACAAGAGTTGTGTAGTATAGAGCTAGCTCCCACCCGTGAGGCGGAAAAACAAGAAAAGGCGGATGAAAAAAATTTTGGGATTTTTGTAAGATGTAAATCACACCCTCAATCATCTTTTGATCAAACCAAAATATAATTGTAGAAAATTTTGTGCTGAACAAATTAATTCCAAGACCCAAAAGACCGGAAGGCACAATGATCAGTTCAATGAGGGGCGTGGCCCACAAGTTCATCAAAAATCCAGTCCACTGAAAACGATGGAAATAAAATAAAAGAAGAGGCGTTAAGCCAAAGAGCATGGCTACTTGAAGAAGAATCAAACTTTCAAAGGATTGAGCTATTTTTTTAAATCCCCACGAAGAGTTTTGATTCCCCGTCACTTGTGTGGAAAAAACAGAAAGTTTTTTATGCAAAATTGGAAAAATCGTTAAAAGACTTCCTACGGCTACAAATGAGAGTTGAAAAGAAATACTGAAGAGGTCTTGTGGGTGAATGAGAAGAATAAAAAAAGCGGAAGCAAAAAGAATATTAACCCAATCGCGCGGTCGATTCAGTAGAATCGCTGTAAAAAAACAAGCGGAGGCGATTAAGCCCCGAGTGAGGGAAGGACTGGGTTCGCAGAAGAAAAAATAAGCGGTTAATAGAATAATGCTGATACTGGCGGCGATTTTTCTTCCAGGTATATAAAGTAGCCAAGCGGGTTTTGTTTTTAAAAATAAAAGAACAAGACCAAACGTAAGGGCTCCCATCGCTCCAAAATGCATGCCTGAAATAACTAATAAATGGGTGAGTCCGTTATCTTGAAAAAGTTTTTCCGTTTCCGGAGTGATATCAGAATCATCACCCCAGAGTAGAGCTTTAAGAATTCCGTTTCCTTTTTTTCCAAAAGCCTTCTCCAATCTTTTTTTAAAATTTTCAGATCCGTTTTTAAAAAAAGAAAAAGAGCCTTTTTGAATCAATATAATCTGACTCTCACTTTCTACAAAAGCTGTTGCCTGCAAACCTTTGTGACTAAGATAATCAACATAATCAAAAACGCCGGGATTTTTATAACTACGAGGAAGTTTAAGGGATGAAAAAAATTGGATTCTATCCCCAGTGTTAAATTTTATTTTGGCTTCAGGTATCGTGAGGAGAATGCGTCCTTGAGTAGGAAGTGCCAGATCGATGGTTATTTTGGTTTTATTGTCTGTTCTTTCCTTACTTTTAATTTGACCTTCCATCAAAAAAGGTTGGTTAAGCCATGAACGATTCAACGGTGGAGTTGGAAAAAAATGATTGTGAGATAAGATGATAAGAATCAGAGTCAAAAGTGGCAGAAAAAAAGGCCGTCGGATGATTTCAAGGGGAGACATTACGTTTTTTCAATTAATCGTTCTTTTTCGGTGATGCGATTGACTTCTTCATCGATGTCTTTGAAAAGAGCCAAAGTGGCCTCTCGGATTTTTTCGTAATTAGAATTACCACTTTTGTTGGATAGGATAATGCCCAAACGGTTTTTTAATCCTTGTAAAAAAAGACGGGCCTTTTGGCTGGGGTATTGTTTGGCCATATGAATAAAGGCATGAATATTAGTTCCGTTGAGAGTTAGCTGCCCATCTTCATCGAGCATGTAACTAATGCCGTCTGTTTTCTCGTCATATTTTCTTTTCATCAAACGCATGATTTTAGCGATATAGGCTTCTCCCAAGGCTACCAGTCGTCCTAATTCGCCGTTGGGATCAATGTCTTCTTCGACTTCAGAGGAGCCTACTTTCTTTTTTCGTTTTTTGCCAAAACGCCGCAGTGTTTGATTGATGAAAGCATTAAGGTCGCCGGACAGTTGGGCCCAAAATTCTATGGGTTTTTCAGGTGAATGCTCAATCAGTTCGGAAATATTTTGGCCGTTAATGAAGATATGTCCGGTAGAAAAATTCCATTTACCGGAAGGAAGAACAATGGGCGTTTTAATGCTAGGTATATTCCGGTCGACTTTCGACTCCGGCAATTCCCCCGGCATAATTTTTTGAATCAACTTAATGGGTTTAATAAAGTCCACAAACCTATTTTCAAATGATTCTAATGGATTAGCAACCCTAAAATAAGAGCAACGTTCCTTAAAAATAGCCGATAACCCTTAGGTTATGGGTGATGGGACAATCAACAAAATTGCCATTATTATCAATGGAGATAGCGAGGCCAGGCATCTTCAAAATGTGGATAGGTCACTTCACGTTTTAACAGATATGGGGTATCAAACGTATGTTTATTCAACAGAAACTCCAAAAGATCAGCCTTTTTCCCTTACTTTAAATGATCCCGAAAAATTTCAAAATCTTCTCAAGGGTCTTCCCACGGATGACGATGACGACGTGGTTGTCTATGTTACCGGGCACGGGGGTCAGGATAAGGAAGGTCCTTATCCTGTTATTGATCGAAGGAATCCTGCAATCAATCATCAGTTTCTAGTCCAATTAGATCAGATCAAATATGGCACCCGAACGGTTATTGTGGATGGATGTTACCTAGGGGGGGCCACAAAACTTTTTTTGAATGATCCCAAAACAGTTTTTATCTCTTCAGGAAGCCAAAACGAAGTTGTGGAATGTCAGTATTTTGCCCCATTTTTTTGGGATGATCAGCAAAATATTCCGGACTTAAACCATAATAGACAGACAAGTTGGTATGAACGATATCGCTATGCCGTTAAACAGGGAGATAATGTAAAACAAAAAAAGGAAGAAGTAGAACAAGATCATCCTCAATTTGTAAAAACAAAAGATTATCCCATCACGGATTCTCTTCCTACTTTTCCGGAAGTAGCTGTGACCATGGTTAGTTCACAGGAAGA
Organism: uncultured Nitrospiraceae bacterium; assembly: GCA_964592255.1. GTDB lineage: Bacteria > UBA10199 > UBA10199 > UBA10199 > SBBF01 > CAZQCI01. Next base: position 33,048 of record CAZQCI010000010.1, read on the forward strand.
ATTGGATCTGCAATTACAACGGGTTCCCAAAGGACAGACGGCTGTTCTTTATTATTCGGCTTCGTGGTGTAGTGTCTGTACAAAATTTTCTCCCGACTATGAATATCTGGCACGTGATTATGGAGGGCAGGTTTTGTTTCTTAAAACCTTATCGGAAGATTTAGCTAAAGCACATGATATCTCTGGATTTCCCACTCTTCAAATTTTTAAAGACGGTAAAATTACAACCTTGTCTGGTTTGAAAGAGAATGAAGAACTTAAAAAATATCTCCCGGAGCCTCCTCCCATGGTTGTATCAGAGAAACTTGAGACAGAAGTTCGGCATGCCTGGCAAACAATGGAATGGTCTAAATCCAAGGATGACCATGAAAAAAGTTACAAACATTTTTCGGATCAGGAATGGGAAAGTTTGAAACAAGAGTTTGGTGGAGAAAAAGAGTTGAAAGCTTATCTCCGAAGGGTGGAAGGCGATTTGGCCACGGAAAGTTTTCAGAAAAATGTTGAAAGATTAGCAGGGCATTTTCTTAATGATAATGATTATGACGAAATATTGTCTCAGTTGGAAGCCGATTTAGATAAAGTCGATTCTTTTCCTGCTGATATGGCGGATATTTTTTATTCTTTTTTAGGCAGCTCTTGTCTTCGATGGCTTAAAGAAAAAGCCGTAACCCTTTTGATTGATGGGCTTGATACAAAAAATGGGTCACTTGTCGCTGAAGTTTTAGAAAATATTTTGGCACGAACATCCCAAGAGCCAGAATGGAGCCAAGAGAAAGATGTTTGGGGGGTGAGTGAGCTCCAAAAGACAAAAGTATTCGATAACAAACCTGTTGCTGTGATTCTGGGTGTGGTGATGGCTCAAGATACGGATATTCCTAACTTGGGACTTATTGCCAAACCTCTTTTGGATCTTTTGGCTTTAAGTGCTCCGCAAGATGGGGATCCACCCCGAACGGTTTATGCTAAACAATGGTTGGGAAAAAAAGCGTATGCCGTGATTGCGAAGAACTGTGAAAAAGGTAGTAATTATTATTATTCTAAAGACAGACAGGAATTTAAAAAAGCCATTATTGCTACGGCTAAAGAATGTGAGATGTGGAAAAAAATCGATGCCATTGCTTCTCTCCAAAAAGATCCACTTACTTGGCTTGTAAGTATTGACGCCCCATGCTCTCTTGTTTTTCCCAAATTGCCAAGGCCTGATGATCCAAAAACTGCTTATGTTGTCCATACACAGCTTCAAGGCTATGCATATTATTTAGAATTTCAGAGGCAAAATTATGATTTTTCCCTAAAAGCCGATTTAAATCCCATCGATTTTGTTTTATATCAAATAGCGTCTGTGTATGAAGCCGGGGATGAAAAAGCCCATATTCCAGATGGATATGGTAGAGAATATAATAAAAGGTGGAACCCATTTATTGAGTCGATCATTAAAACCGGAGGTTTTGATTATCTTCTTTCTTTTCTTCGTGAAAAACAGGAACCTCTTTTTCAAGTTGTGGCTTTTCAAGGTGTGGTGAAAACTATTTTAGATTCAAAGAATCGAGATCAGGCTCAACGAGAATACCAAAAAAAATTAGAGCAAATTGCCAGTACGCTCCCAACTAGCCACCCTCGAAGTGCCTGGGCCTTTCGTTATATGCAAACTTGTTTTGGGTATTTAAGTAGTAAACGTTATGTTGCTTTAGGATATATGTAGAACCCAAACTACTTCACAAATTTTTCAAACACTTCACTATAAGGGCCCGCAAAACTTTCCGTTTCGGGGTTTTTCTCCAATTCTTTTTTAAATTGAAGAAGTTGTTCTTTTTGGATGGGTGTTAGTTTTAAGTTCGCCACATTGTGGCCTTTGTAAAAAATGGTTTTTCGAACGGAGTCGAAATGCAATGAAACCACTTCGCTATTGGCGACAAAGGTAAAGGTGATTTTGTTATTGGCGTGAAAGAGTTTTCGATCCAAAACACCATGTTTTTTGAAAAGTTGGTCATAACCCGGGCGTGGAAGCTGGGAATGCCTTACTTCAATTTCTTCGATGGGTTTGGTTTCTGGTAGTTTTGCATTCATAAAATAACTGCACCCCTGCAACACAAAATGCAGAATTTATGCCAAAGAGGTAAAAATTCTATCTATTTGAATTTAAATGGTTTTTTTATTTTTTTAGAATTAATGAAAGGACGTATAAGGTTTCATTATGAGAAGTTTATCGAATTGAGATCAGTCCGAAACCCTTGATTAAAATACAAAAAGACCGGCTCCGCCATCCACCCAGATGATTTGGCCTGTAATAAAACCGGCTTTTTCGGAACAGAGAAAAGCCACCAAATTACCAACATCTTCGGGTTTTCCTAAGCGGCGCATAGGGCAGGCTTCCTTCATCCGGGTGAGCATATCGTCACGGATAAATTCAACAGCTCCTGTCTCTACTACGCCCGGGGCGATGACATTAACAGTGATGTTGGAACGCGCTCCTTCAAGGGCTAATGATTTGCCTAAACCAATCATGGATGCTTTGGACGTGGAATAACTGGTTTGTCCTAAGCCTCCATCGGTTCCGGCAATGGAGGACATCATCACGACGCGGCCCCATTTTTGTTCTAGCATATGAGGCCAGACAGCCCGGCTGATGTTAGCGGTGCCGATAGTGTTGACTTGAATGTCGCGGTTCCAGCGTTCTACAGGAATACTGGTAAACATACCGACGGTGGTAAGAATAGAGGCGTTGTTAACTAAAATAGATACAGGGCCTAAATCTTTTTTGATTTGCTCCACAGTTTCGTTGACCTGATCCACTTTTGAAATATCACAAATATAACCTTTAGCTATGCCCCCTTTTTGAGTGATTAGTTTTACGGTTTCATCCGACGGAGCCACATCCACAATGGCGATTTTAGCTCCAGCTTCAGCTAAAGCTAAGGCATCTGCTCGTCCTAAGCCATTGCCGGCGGCCCCTGTTATGACGGCTACTTTATTTTTGATTCCGTAATCCATACTTTCTCCTTTATCGCTGAAATGAGTGGTAAGCTGTTTTATGGAAATTTCTTCGTTTGTTTGACAAGTCCGCAGGACGAGGAGTTTCGAAGAAATTGGAACAAAATAGCTTACCACTCATTTCAGAGTTTTTATTTCATCTTTAAAAGTATGTCCATTATTTTTGATTTTTCTCCACAGCCTCACACATTATCTTAGAAGACAAAACAGCCGATTCAATCGTGGCCGG
>CAZQCI010000011.1:0-735 GCA_964592255.1 uncultured Nitrospiraceae bacterium
GCTGGGTTCAGAACGTCGTGAGACAGTTCGGTCCCTATCTTCCGTGGGCGTAGGATATTTGAGAGGATCTGTCCCTAGTACGAGAGGACCGGGATGGACGAACCTCTGGTGTACCGGTTGTCACGCCAGTGGCACAAGCTGGGTAGCTAAGTTCGGATTCGATAACCGCTGAAAGCATCTAAGTGGGAAACGAACCTCAAGACAAGATATCCCTCCCGCAGCAATGCGGGACTAAAGACTCCTTGTAGACTACGAGGTTGATAGGCCGGGTGTGTAAGTCCTGTAAGGGATTTAGCTGACCGGTACTAATCAGTCGTGAGGCTTGATCATAATTTATATTAAGTATCTGTTCGTCAGCCGGTGAGAAATTGCCGGCTGACGCGACAGATGCATTTGATAGATGTGTCATGATCTCAGCAAAGTTGTAACAATTGGAATATGTAGTTCAAAGTTTCTGGTGACTATACTGAGGAGGACACACCCGTTCCCATTCCGAACACGGAAGTTAAGCTCCTCGAGGCCGATGGTACTTGTCCCGTACGGGGCTGGGAGAGTAGGTCGTTGCCAGATTTAAATTAAAAAAACCCCAATCGCGAAAGCGGTTGGGGTTTTTTGTTGGATTGAGTACGGCGTTTTCTAAAAATTGCAAAGTATGCAATAGACTGGTAGAACACACTTACTTATGAATTCTAACAAAGTTTTTATTATTGGTTCTGGATTTTCAAAAGATTACAA
>CAZQCI010000011.1:745-3023 GCA_964592255.1 uncultured Nitrospiraceae bacterium
AACCCCAGATTTCCGACCCTAGTAGCCCTGACAGAGGAAGTTCTTAATAAGTGTAAAAATCCTCTCATCAAGCAACATATTAATACCTTATCGTCGAGTTTGACGAGCAATTGCGAACGCTTGTTTTCTTATCTTTATAGTGAGTTGCCTTGGATGAGTCCTGCTGAAAAATCCCTAAACCGCAGTGCGTTTTATGAGCTTAGTCATGCTTTAACGGAATTTTTTATTACACTTGAAGAATCTTCTAAGCTAGATCATATTTTCTTAAATAAATTAGCAGAGTATTGGCATGCAAACCAATCAGTACTTATTTCTTTCAATTATGATACCTTATTGGAACGTTACCTCTTAGGTTGTTATCCTCAGAAGTATATCAGTGTAAATCAATCTAATATTTCTAAATTTTTTGTTTCAAAGACCGATAGTGATTTTAGGACTTCGATCGGGCTTATTTTTGAGAGAAATAGTTCAAAGAATTGTGAAATGGTATATGACAACAAGACACATATATTGACGTTTACTTTTAAAAAAAAATGTAATGAATCAATTTCATCGGAAGAAAAGAGTTCTTTAAAAACAGAATATCTTGCTCAAGCGGATAAGAACGAAAACTTAAAACATGTAATTAATGGAAAGTTTGGAAGTGGTGTTGACCATCTAAATACTAGAATTCACGAACAAGATATCTATCAATTTGAATTAATCCACTTAGATTCTAGATCAGGGCTTGCTCTGTTAGGTGGCCTCGCGGGCATGGGTTCTGCAAAACTATTCAAGTTGCATGGTTCTATTAATTGGTACCACAGTGGTACGATGGATACTGCATCAGAGCCTATTTATTTTACACCTGTTAAAAAAAATAATTCTTCTAGTGCAAGCTTCTCTGGTTTGGTACCAGTTATCATTCCTCCTCTCCTGCAAAAAGATGGCTTTTATCAGAATATATTCCTGAATACTCAGTGGACTAAATTGATTCATGCGATTCGCGATATAGATGGACCTGCTGAATTTTATTTTTGCGGTTATTCTTTTCCTACAACTGATTTTCTTGCTTGGACTTTTTTTCAAGAAATTTTACCGAGAAAGCAGGGGTATACTATTTATTTGGTTAATTATCTAACTATTGAAAATGGATTGTTTGATGAAGAATCAAGAAGGCTAATTAGTTATTTTTATTCTACTTTTTTTATAGGCAAAACCTTGGCAATAACAGATGAAAAAGATTTAATTGATAATGGGTATTTGGAATCTGAAGGAGTAAAACTAGATTTGAGATTATCTAAGATAAAGGGAGAATGCAGTTGGATGCGGTGCGCATCGACAATTCAAAACCTTGCTAATTTTCTCGTGTAGGTCGAAAGCGCCCGACTTCTTATTAAGATCATAGAAGCAGAGCAGGAAGGAGCGTCGCCGGAACCAGAAAAGACATTAAAAGTTGTACCTCAAAAATAAAATATATCGTTATGGGGTTTTCAGGAAAGAATGATAGCGCGCAAATCCCATATTTTACATTGGAATGGCGCCAAGGAGAGCTTTTTCACTCATGACGAGGGTGTCTCAACAAATTATCCCAAATCCAACGCAAAAATAATGGCCGAGTTGACTTGGTCAAGAGTGGCTTTTGAAAGCACTCCTCGATTTCGAATGAGTTTGTTTTTTGGAAGGGTATGTAAATTATCGGCGGAAACAAAAGATTCTTTGGGCAGATTGCCTTCTTGTTTTATGGGAATTTGAGTGGGATAGCCTTTTGCTTGAGTCGTGATCTCGGCGACGGCCACTTTGGAGAGGTGAGGAATGACGGCAGAGCGCGTCAGAATGAGCACTGGTCTTTTGCCGGCTTTTCCTCCGATGTCGGCGTCCCAAATTTCTCCCCGTTTCATTTTTCCTCCCAAGCTTCAGCAGCCAGCCAATCATCCGAGTTTTCATCAGACTGGGGATGTTTTGATAGAGCCTTAATCCATTTCTCTTCAAGTTTTTTGGTCTTTTCCTTTTGTATTTTTTCCATAATTGCTTCTCTGACAAATTCGGATCGCGATTTGTAGTCTAGGTCATCAATTTCTTTTATATTTTTAGAATCGAGTCGTACCTGTAGATTAAAAGATGTCATTAAAATATCATGCATATTATCATTACAAAAAGCAACGTTTTTGTTTTTTAGTTATGAACGATGAAAGCGAAATGCGGGGCCGAAAAATAAAGTGCTGCAGGGTACACATGCTTTTAGTTTCTGTCATTCTTCTCTCCTTTCGTTTCATTAGCTCCTCTTGAGACTAAGCAA
>CAZQCI010000011.1:3033-5733 GCA_964592255.1 uncultured Nitrospiraceae bacterium
AAAGGTGCCCGAAATCTTTTTAGCTTTCTCAGCTTGTAACTATTTAAAAATCAACTAGTTGAGAATTGAAGGGGAATTCTATTATTGGAGAACCATCCGAAAGTCGGACGGTTTGGGATTTTTAAAACTTTAATATCAACACCCTAAAAAAAGAATTTTTACTCGATATTGAAGAGGTCACCGTCATTGACATGTCACCGACGGTGATTAAAACAGCTGTCGGATGTTTGGAAGAAACAAGTTTAAGAATCTTAGAGGCTCTGCATCTAGCGTCTGCTAAAGAATCTTATTACGACGTATCAGGGTGACTATGAGACTACTCCCAAACCTCCTTCAAGGTTTGTCGAAAAAGACTATTAAGTTTCTCCCAGTTAGAATTTGTTTTTTCTCCGATGATGCTTTGTTTTTCCAACTCCTGAAGTTCGTTTTCAATAAATTGACTGATTTCTGGAATAGCCGGGCCTGTGGAAAGTTCTTCTCCGGATTTTTTGCGTACGATCAAGTCCGATATGGCTTGTTTTAGGCTTTTGTCATCTATCAAGACAAGAAGCTCCGCAAATTCCATAGGGACCGCCTTGTTAAACTGTCTAATCCAACGGATGGCCAAGAGGGGGCGTAGGATATAAAAATATTTTTTTATTCTGACTTCGCTGCCTTGCATGTATTCTCTAAAATTACCTTTAGCCATATGCCAATAGTGGTGCATGCAGGCGCTTGAGGAGTAATAGGTAGTAATTAAGGATTTTAATTCGTCTGCAAGTTTAGATTTTTGGCGATATACAATAGGCGAACTCAACCATTCCAGCAGAGGAGGGTTGGATTTGTGGAGCAGGAGCAAAGCTTTACGGATGTCCCAGCCACTTAAATCAATTTCATCTATTATCGGTTTTTCAATAACATCGCGACGTTGCTCGATGGAAAGATACCATTCCGGCCGATGGATATAAATGAAACGGACATCATAATCACTGTCACTGGATGGAAAACCCCATGCCCGGCTTCCTGATTCAACACAATAGAGAATGCGGATGTCTTGTTCTTCTTCTATTTTTAAGATTCGGGAGATAATTTCATTTTTGATACTCTCTAAGATCATAGAGATATGATTTATATTAAAATGGCTTTCGATCAAACTATTCTTTCAGATAGAAAACGAAAGAACACTACGATAGATGTGTGATAAGGAGGGTAATAAGATGAAGATAGACTGGAAAAAATTGGCGCTCGCTCTCGGCAGCGTTTCTCAAGAAAAACCATATTCTGAATCTGTTTCAACTCCAATGGCACAAGCAGCTATGGAAATGATTTTGGGAGAAGAGACCATTAAGGAAACAGTCCGATTTATTTTGGATATTCCTCCTGGCAGCGGTCAGGGATCTCATTTGGCGGAACAAGTTTTGAGCTTGATGCAGTCGGAGGTGGCAGCAAAAGAGGCTTATCGCATCTACCAAATCTCTCATGGAGACAGGCGAAGCAGTGCTGTGGCACTGATCAAGCGTATTGGAGCCAAAATATCTTTGAATTGGGTGGAAGAGTTTTTGAAAAACGATGAAACCGCTTCCTGGGGAATCGGTGTTTTGGATCAGCTTTTGTGGAGATGGGTGGTTGATCCGGAAGAGGCCGAGACTCTCTTAAAATTGGCAGAGAATCATCCGATTGAAAATGTTAGAGAACAAGCTTTATTTATAAGACAATACCTATCGAATCGAGAACGGATACCCTCTGGAAAATAACTGCATTTTCTGTTTAATGACTCGATACCAAAAGACTAAATTATGCCTCCCAACTCTTCATCATCTAATCGAAAAAGGGTCCAAGAATTAGCTCAGGCTTTTATTGAACAAGGGAAACCAAGCGAGTGGTTTGATGTGTTGTATGCCGAAGCGGATCAAGACGCATCACGTATTCCTTGGGCGGATCTGCAGGTAAACCCGCACTTTAAACGGTGGGTTGAAAAAAACAAACTAAAGGGACAAGGCAAAAAAGCGATCGTGGTTGGTTGTGGGCTTGGTGACGATGCCGAGTTTCTTGCTCATCTCGGTTTTGATGTTACGGCTTTTGATATTTCTGTAAAAGCCATTCAATGGTGTTCTTCCCGTTTTCCTCAGTCATCGGTTCATTATTGCGTGCACGATTTATTTTCCTTGCCTGTAGAATGGAAGGGATCTTTCGATTTTGTTTTAGAATCTTATACTCTGCAAGCCCTGCCGGAAAAAACACGGATGCAAGCCATGCCCCTGATAGCCTCTTTGGTAGCTTCTCACGGTAGTTTATTAATCATCTGCCGAGGCCGGGACGCAATAGAACCCGTGGGGACAATCCCCTGGCCATTAACTCACCATGAGTTAAATCTGTTTTCTAGTAGGGGCTTACAAGAAGTTGCTTTTGAAGATTTTTTTGAAAATGATTCCATCCGACGTTTTTTAGCAGAATATAAAAAAATCGATTTTAAATAAAAACCCCCCATCGCAAAAGCGGTTGGGGGGGTTTTATTGCGTTTTATCGGAGGCGCTTTATTTATGTCCGTAAAGATATTCCACTGTAATACCGAAAGCACTCATCCCCAAAAACATTCCCATCAAAGAAGCCATGGGTTCCGCAAAGAAACCATGTCCCGTGGTAGGAAAGAGGAGCATATTGGCGGCGAAGAACAGGAGAATGGCGTAAAAAACGCCACGCAACCATGAGCGCGTTGGTAGA
>CAZQCI010000011.1:5743-32517 GCA_964592255.1 uncultured Nitrospiraceae bacterium
GTTGGTAGATGTGATCGAACATAGGTGCCATAGAAATACGCCAGGACAGCACCCATGCCGAAATAGGCAAGAATGGCTGGGCCGGCGCCCATAGGCATCATGTCGGACATTCGTTTGTACATGTCATCACTGGGAATATTAAAATGCGGCGCCATGAGCGAAAAAATCGTCATCATCGCCGTCCCAGCAATGCCATAAAACAAAGCTCTCTTCATACATTCCATATTCATTTTCATATCAACCTCCTTGACGCATTACGTCAGTAAGTTACTGATTTATAAAGATATTTTATCAGTTAAAAGAAGGAAGAGCAATGGGGGAAGGGGGTTTATTTTTTCTTATGATACCCGTTACTTAGTGAAGCTGACGCCGCAACCTCTGCTTGTATTAGGGTAATTTTCTATCTTTTCAGCACTTGGATCGAATTTTTCGAAAGAAAGGGTAGAAAAAGAATGGGTCTGAGGGGGCTTGTCTGTATGAGTTAAAGGGTCGGTTTCACCCTTATAATCCCAAACATACTCTGCGCCATTGTGAGCAATTTCTCCAAAATGTTGGTCGAGATAATTCAGGTCGACATTATTATTTGTAGAATCGTGCTGGCTAATCAAATAGGAATTAGGGTCTGGGAAAGCAAAAAGAAAGCTGCCCGTCAGTCCTGGCTCACTGCGGTTCATCAAATGGAGGGCATATTGTAATTCTTTATTGTCTAGTTGATCCGTCGGTGCATCAGGGCTTAAAGCCGCGGCTTTCTTGAGAATAGATGCACGGGATGCTAGCAAATCTCCAAACGCGTCAAATAGATAGTTATTATCTGAGTTGGCTTTTAAGACAGCGCTTTTGTAACTAGCTTGCATCTGATCTAATTCTGCCAGAGAAGGTGCTGCTGAAATACCAGCTGTAATTTGATTCAGATCAACAGGATTATTGTTAGGCTGTTCAGTACTGAGAACAGGTTGAAAAAGAAGGTAGAGAGCCAAGTCTGCCGGTGTTTGTATTTTGATTTCAGTGTTTGGTCCACACATAAAGCCCCTTTCGTTAAAAACCTTAATTATTATCGGCTCGTCTCTTTTAAAAGTTGCTACTTTTTCTTCAAGTCAATTATTGAGTACGTCTTTTCAAAAATACTTTCATCTCATTTTTGGGACGCAAAGTAATATTAGGTTCAGGAATAGCCGGCTGTGTTGAAACAAGCTTGATTTTATAATATTGGCAAATCGTAGCTAAAATCAATTGAGTTTCCATCAATGCAAAATTGTTTCCGATGCATTGATGGGATCTTTTTGAAGTTGAAGAAGAGGTTTAAGAAAAAACAAAGGTCTTGGCCCTGGGGGAGTCTGCTGAATGTCAGGAGGAGGCATTTCAATAATTTGAGGGGTTTCTATTATAAGTACAAGTGAATTGTTAGCCCTACGGACCCTCTGAATATACCGAATAGCTTTAATTATTTCTCAAAACCCAAAGCCTTTTTAAGACGTTACTAAAAACCATTGATTTAGACTGGTAGTTTGTCAATAATTCTCAAATTAACTTTATAAAGGAAAACTTATGAAAAAAATAATGACGATTTTAGTGTTTTTAGCAACAGTATCTAGCCTGGCCATACAAGCGCAAGCGTCCTGCACAACTGCAACCATGAAGACGGTTGCAGAGGCTCGTGTAAATCCAAAACCTACAGAGAAGGTTACAGGAACAGTTCCTGCCGGGGCTTCTTTAAAGGTTATCTCTACTCGTGTGGTAGATGGAGCTTCCTGGTATATGGTCCAATGGACCGAAGGAAATAATACCAAAGCCGGGTGGGTTCTTGAAACAGCTTTAACCTGTAATTAAAAAAGGTGTATGGCGCATGAGTACGTACTCATGCGCCATTTTTACCCTAAAAGTTAGACTATGAAAAAAATAACCTTATTTTTATTGTGTCTTGTCAGTTTTAACGTTTTTGCCCAAACCCCTTCAAACGTTTTACCTTTTGGAGTCAAATTAGGAGGGCAAGACGCCGTATTGGCAAACCCCACCGATATTTTTGCTCGTGTTTCTCAAGCCATCACTTCAGATGCCGAATTGGAAGTTATGGAACCTGTTTCTGGCACTCTCATCGTCAATGCTTTTCATACAGACAATCAAGGTAATATTGATAAATCCACGCAAAACGCTCCTGAAATCCTGTTTGCTTCAGGAACAAATAAAACAAGAATCAATCAAACCATGAGTAAAAATCCGCTCAAGCCCGGTTTTTACTTAGCCAATATTGTGGCTAACGGAAGAACAGCTCGCGTTGTCTTTGAAGTAAAATGAAGATACGCCGTCTTGTTTTCATTCTTACATTTTTTACTCTGTTGTGGGGGTTGATTCCTGTCTCTTTTGCTGGTGATTTTGTTTTTAAGGAAGATGATTTCACCGCGTATTCCGGAATCAAAGCCCCCTCAGCCGAGGAATATTTAAAGACAGAACAAGCCAAAATGGTGCGCAGTTTTGCCGCACCCAACGATAATCTATTCAAATTATTACCACCTTCCATAGACCTATCCAGCGCTTTGCCTTATGCGGGTTTTCAAGGAAAACAAGAATCGTGCGTGGGATGGGTGTTAGCTTTTGCTATTAAATCATTTCAAGAAAATAGAGAATTTGGCTGGGGATTAGATAACAGCCATTTATTTAGTCCTTCTTTTGTCTATAACCAAGTGAATGAAGGTAAAGATGAGGGGGCAGAGTTACAAAAAGGGTTGCAATTTGTAGTTGATGAAGGATCCGTTCCTTTATCCATAATGCCTTACAAGGAAAATGATTTTTTATCCCAACCTAATGATGATATTAAAAAAATAGGTTTGGGTTTTAGAGCCTTAGGTTATCGTCGTGTAGATGAAACCAATGTGAATGTCATTAAGTCCTACTTATCCTCCGGCGAACCATTAGCAATTGTCATGGAAGTTTTTTCCAATTTTCTTAAAAAGCGTATGTCCGAGAATCAAGGCGTCTATGGCAAGCGTGAAGGCCAGTTTCTTGGCTATCATTCTGTTGTAGTGGTTGGATATGACGATAAGAAACATGCTTTTAAAATTTTAAATTCTTGGGGAAAAGAATGGGGAGTGAACGGCTACGGTTGGATTAGCTATGATCTTTTTTCTACCGTCGTCAAACAAGCCTTTGTTCTCTACGATACTCCCACGGCGCCTCAATTTGCGTCACTTCTTCAAAACCCTAAAAAAATAAATCCGCAATTAGTGCAAGGAACTCCGGTAATACCACGTCAGCCTCAAAGTATGCCAGCCGGACGTCAAGCGGATGCAGTGCTCGACCGTGCTTTGCTGATTGTACCAGATGAAGCGGGTATTATTTACAAAGGGAAATGGTTACGAATTTCAGATTCGATGGAAGAGGCTACTCACTTTTTAAAAAACATGGGAATTGTTTCTGGAGAAATACGGGTTGAAAAAGATTATTTAGGAACGGGAAAAATTCGAAAAATTGAATTTTATCAATCTCCAACTGTGTCAGTTGCCACTAACCAAGGGGCTTCTTTTGGTATGGGCCGTGACGATGTCCGTCGTATTTATGGAACCCCTGATTTTATAGAAAATACTCAAAATGATGAGACTTATTTCTATCATGCCATGACTGAAGATTGGGGGGGGATTCCCATTACACGTAATATGAGTCTTGGTTTTCATTATACCCCTGATGGGAAAGTATCCTACATCGTTTTGGAAAATATTTTTAAAGATATTAAAACCGGTAAAGATACAGCAGTTCCTTTAACTTCTGATGAGAAAAAAGAAGATGACGAGGGAGTTCATATAGCTTCTTATGATGGTAAATTTCAATTTACTATTCCTTCATCTTTTTCAGATATTAAAAAATATATTTGGGGTGAAGGGTCTTACGGATATTTTTTTAAAAACCCCAGTAATCCGTTTGAGTTTTTAATTTTTAGGGTGTTTAATGCCGGTCAAGCCATTGATGCAGATTTTTTGAAAAAACGAATTCAAGCCGATTTAGCCGCTGCGAGTGCAAAGCCTTCTTTGCTGGGTGAAGAAAAAAGGGGAGGGCTAACTTGGGAAGTTTATTCCGAAAACTCCATGCTCCGTTATTATTCATTTCAAAACTCTTCTTTTTATCAAATCATGCTCTCTCCGGCGGCGGCTGAAAACAATAAAAATTCTTGGGCTGCTAAATTTTGGTCTTCTTTTTCCGTGCGTCATTAAAATTTCTCCTTGTTGATAGAAATAAACACTGAGTCAAAGAAACACAGATGTGACTGACCTGTTTTACCTTGCCTAATATCAAAATCTATTATAGGCCCAAAACCTCAATCCATTTAAGTTAATCAAAAAAATTCATTGTTCACCGTGAAAGGGGGAATATGAGTAAATTATTTTTTGTTTTATTTTTATTCTTTTTTCTTGTTCCTCATTTTCAACCTTTCGTTAACTCTCCTACCCCTGAAGAAAAAGGTAAGTTAAATATAGATCAATCCCATGCGTTTGAGAAAAACTTACTTCTCAATGCTCAGAAAGCATTGAAAGCTAAAAAATTTGAAGAGGCCGATCGCCTATATGCGCAGCTGGGATCTTCGAAAGACCGTTGGTACTCGTGGGCGGGTGTTTCAGGGCAAGTTGTCATCCGTAGAAAAATGCAAGACTGGCAGGGCAGTGAACAGCTTACCGCTGAAATGAGGAAAAAGCGCCCAGAGCTTTCAGCATTGATGTACTTATGGGATGCCGATACGGCACGTTTAGCTGGGCAGAAAGAAAAAGCTGAAAAGGCTTATGCAAAAGCCCAAGAGCAACTTCCATCAACAGAAAAATGGAATTTTGTTTCACAGGTTTTTGCTGAAGATGCTGCTGATTATTGCTCCAGCCCCAGTAATGCCAGTGACGGCTTTCAGTATCCTATCGATTTTGATCCTGCCGGATACGGTAATAATTTTTTGCAAGACGCTGCTGCCGTACCCGGAGATTATCATCCAGGTGTTGATCTTAACGGTTATACTTCAGATTGCGGCAAATCTTTTTATGCTACCGCTCGTGGGTGTGTTTTGGAAGCTACCAATGATAGTGATGGAAACGGTTATTTGGATGATTGGGGCTCTTTAACTATTCAGCATTATTTTGCTCCTTATCAAAGCGCTGATAGCACAGCCTCCACTAACTACTGGGTTTCACAATATGCGCATGCACGAACGGTGTATTATTCAGCCGGTATGGCTGTTGAAAAAGGGGACGAGTTGGGCTTGATGGATGGGGTGGGTACATCCGGTACCCCTGAGTTTGACTGTCATCTTCATTTTGAAATTCGTGAACCTGATCATCCCGATAAAGATAATCCTTCCGCTTGGGAAGCTTCTACCCGAGAAGAGACTGCCAACTATTATGAAGACCCTATTGCGTTTGTAGATGCCCACACAGCCTACAGCGGAGGGCTATGGTTTGATGAAGGTGCCTTTCTTTACCCCACGGCTAAGTGGACCGCCGACACGATCGGTGCGGCCAATGATATGCTTTATGCCTCGACAAATACGACGCGTACGGCCTACGCCCAGACACAACTGCAAGTAAGTGATACTGGAACCTACACTCTGTGGATGTTTGTTCCTTGGGAACATGGAACCAGCAAGCAAGTACCAGTGACTCTCTATCAAGATAATGACTGGGTAGATAAAAGTGAAATTTCGGCTGGCACTTCAACCATTATTGCCGAAGCTGAAGTGAATCAATACGGAGACGATAGCGATAGTACAGAATGCGGGGGAAGCACATCCTCTTCAACGGTGGCTCAAAGAAATTGTGATCGTTGGTTAAAAGTGTTTTCGGCAGATCTCACGGCCGGGACCAAGTATGTTTTGGATGTTTCAAATAATACCGGGGAAACAGGCAAAACTATTGCTCTTGATATGTTTTTATTATTGGAAGAAGCAGATTCCACAGTGTCTCTTTATAGTCTTTCTGAATCTACGGGTACTAGTTCTGGAAGTAGTGGCACAGATACGGATGGTGATGGTCTCACCGATGATGAAGAATCTGAACTTGGCACTTACGCTTGGTCCAGCGATACGGATAAAGATCTCTTAGAAGATGGTGAGGAAGTTTATACTTACGGAACCGATCCCACCGATAAAGATACTGATGATGACAGCTTGGATGACTGGAAAGAAGTGGCATTCGAACTGGATCCCTTGGATACGGACACCGATGATGATGGCTTAACGGATGGATATGAAATTGCCCATGGTGAAGATGCTCACTCAGCTGATGGAGACAACGATGGTTTGTTAGATGGAGAAGAAGTGTCTTTAGGTACTTCAACAGGAGATGCAGATACCGATGATGATGGTTTGCAAGACGGGGATGAAGTCAATGTTTATGGTACCAACCCATTAGATGCAGACACAGATGATGATGGCATCTCTGATGCTGATGAACTTCCTGCCGGCAGTGGTTTATCTGTTGCTGATACTTTGACCGCTAAGATTGAAGCTACCGATGGAAGTGATCATGATTATTTTGGCTACGCTGTTGACGTCAGTGATGATGTAATTGTGATAGGCGCTTGGGGCTACGGTGTTTCTACTTCCGCGGAAGCATCAGGGGCCGCCTATGTCTATCGCTGGGATGGGTCTAGCTGGAACGAAGAAGCAAAATTGACAGCCAGTGATGCTTACGCCGATGATCGTTTTGGTTACTCTGTTGCTATCGATGGTGATGTGGTTGCCATTGGTGCTTTTTATGATGATACCAAAGCAGCGGCGGCTGGTGCTGTCTATGTTTTCCGTTGGAATGGTAGTTCCTGGGCAGAAGAAGCTGAGCTCACTGCCAGCGATGGTAGTGTGCAAGACTTTTTGGGATACTCCGTGGATGTGCAAGGGAACCACATCATCGCTGGGGCTATTGGTGATGATGATAAAGGTGACTTTGCAGGAGCTGCCTATATTTTTTATTGGAACGGTTCCAGTTGGGAGCAGCAGAAAAAACTCACCGCCAGTGATGGCGCCGCCGATGATGATTTTGGTATTTCTGTTTCTATCGATGAAGATAAAGCCGTCGTTGGATCCCCCTTTGATGATGACAATGGTTCGGCCTCTGGATCCGCTTATGTTTATTCTTGGGATGGTAGCGACTGGAGCGGGGAAACCAAGTTAGCCGATTCCAATGGAGGTGCTAACGATCAGTTTGGTTACGACGTAGATTTAAGCGGTGAGAGAATAGTGATCAGCTCTCCAGAAAAAGATGTGGCTTCTGTCAGTAATACGGGAGCTGTCTTCATTTATCATCTCACTGAATCGACCTGGGACAGAGAGATAACTTTAACATCCAGCGATGTGAGTGCCTCAGACCGATTTGGTACTTCTGTTTCCATAAGCGGTGATAAAATTTTAGTAGGAGCTTACGATGATTATGTTTTTTCCAGCTACAAAGGTTCCGTTTATGCCTATAGTTTGGAGGGGAATGATTGGTACGAAATCACAAAGATCAAAAAAGATTATGACGATGATTACTTTGGGCTCAACGTGGGTATTTCTTCTTCTCTTGTCGTTACTGGGGCCTATTGGGATTCTGATATCGGTATGGCCAGTGGCGCCGCTTATACCTATGATTTGTCGGATGTGAGCAATCTGTACTCAAGCGCTATACTCGTGGAAGATGTGAACACCACCACTTACACAGTTACAAGTACTGCAGATACTAATGATGGAAAATGTAACAGTAGCTGCACGTTACGGGAAGCTTTGGCCATTTCTAAAACAGACACTTCAACCCCTGAAATATATATAGAATTTGAGATCCCCTCTACCGATTCCGGATGCAGTGCCACAACAGGGTTGTGCACTATCTCTCCCAGTAAAGCATTACCTTCATTAACACGGGGTCATACAACTATCGATGGAGGGGGTGTGATTGTTATTGATGGCACTTCTGCTGGTTCTACAACAAAAGGACTAACAATTAATAATGCCTCTTCTAATGTTATTAAAGATTTGCAAATTGTTAATTTTGCTAATCATGGTATTTATATTACTGGGTCAACTTCAAGCGATAATGAAATTTCTGATTGTACCATCACGGATAATCTCGGTTCTGGTATTTACTCTGCAGCTAGTAGCAATACACTCATTTCTAACAACATTCTGGCGGAAAACGGCAAGAAAGGAGTTCATCTTTATTCCTCTTCAACTATCGGCGCTATCATCACACAAAATTCCATGTACGATAATGTAAGCACCGGTATTGCTTTAGCCAGTGGGGCTAACAATTCCAAAGCAAAACCAGTAATGAGTAGCGCCACAATCAGCGGAACAACGGTGACGATTACCGGAACAGCCACGGCGGGGGATAAAGTGGAAGTATTTTTAGCGTCAACAGATACTGAAGGCCAAACTTATATTGATTCCACAACAGCCGATGCGAGTGGAAACTGGAGTTTAACGACAACAACAACCTCAGCGCCTAAGAGTAGTAAAGTATTGGCTACAGCAACGGATTCGACAAATGGCACTTCCGTTTTTAGTGGGACAAAGACGATGAAGTGAAAAAATAAGGTGAGTCTTTAGTCTTTTTTTATTCCGTAGCGGACTTGTTGTGCCAAAATCAGGGCAGCAACTACAGAAAAAATAAGCGCTGGTTTTTGATGTAGACCGACTGCAACTAAATTCATTTTTGCTCCTAACCCCAACAACATAACAATAACAGTCCCTAAGATCATTGTTAAATAAGTTCTCGATATTAAAAGACGTAGTGTTAAGTTGACGGGCCCACGATTAAGAGAAAGCCAATACATTTGGCTGGCAATCATGATGACAGATAGAAAAAGAGCAACATAAGGATGAATAGCAGGGGACCAGCGAGAGGCTGCCAAGATAAGACCTAAAATAACAAGGTTAAGTAAAGGGATAGCCAGAAGAAGGGGGCGACTCATACGATCACACGTCATGGGGGGTAGCATAGGCCCCCACAGGAGATTTGCGTGTTTTCTTCCAACCTGCCAAGGCCATTACCTTTTCAGGCTCTGGAGGATAGACTTCAATCCATACTTGTCCGGTACCGGGGCCTAAAATTCCCAAATCCTTGGCTGCCACATAAGACAAATCAATAATACGCCCAGGAATATAAGGACCTCGATCGTTCACACGAACAATAATGGATTTATTGTTAACAGGATTAACAACTAATAAACGTGATCCAAAAGGTAAGCTTTTGTGAGCCGCCGTGTATTCATACATATTATAACGTTCCCCATTGGCGGTTTTGCGTCCATGGAAAGGGTGGCCATACCAAGAAGCAACACCTTTTAAGACGAGGCTAGGTTTACCGGGCAAAACGTTAAGAGGAGTTGCCGAAGATTGACGGTTACCAGTGGAGCAAGCGGCAATAAAAAAAGGTAATAGACCTACTAAAAGAAACAGACGATTTGTTTTCATGACACATTTCCTTCTCCCCTAAACTAAAGGGGCCCCCTTTGAAAACTGGGCCGACCTTACGTGATTTAAGGGGGTAGTGTCAAACGAGCCTCGCCTGGAATGCTTGAGTAGCACTCAATAAAAACTAATTATTTCAAGGGGTTATTTTTTTAGCCTCAATGCGTCAACCTAAAAACTTAAATAATCCCGGTTAGTTAAATTTTTTTTCCAATTTTAAAAATAACTTTATAATTTCAAATAGTTAAAATCTATTTTAATCCCTAATTTTTAATTTTTATTTGATGAGAATGGAAGTCTCGATTGGTCATCATCAGATGTGTCATCAAGTTTGAGTGGAGAAACAAATCATCACATTTAAATGGAGCTCAGTCCAAAAGATGGCGGGAGTGGTGCCTGGTAAACATATAAAAAATTTCAAGCTGACCACTACCAAAAGTTAAAATCCAATTTTAAGATAAATGAAGAGGAAATCCCCTGTTTTGCCCTTGATTCCTGGGCTAAAAGTCAGTAATCTTTTAAAAATTTTTTTAAAAAAGGAAAAATCTCTTGAAACAATCACAAAAAACATTGGCACTTTGGTTAGTTATTCTTCTTATTGCTTTATCGGCCGTTCATTTTTTAAATATTAATCCAACCGCTAAGAAAAACATTAATTTTAGTGATTTTGTCACAGCCCTTAAAAACGATCAGCTGGCAGAAGTAGCCATTGAAGGGGAAAAATACAGCGGCAAATACAAACCAGAAATCAATCAAGGAAGCTCCTTTGAAACAATAGGCCCCATGAATAGTGAAACTGTGTTTCAAGCCTTGTCGTCTTCTTCCGCAAAAGTTGAGTTTAAAAAGAAAGAAGAAACACCCATTTGGCAACAGCTTTTATTTTCTTGGTTGCCGATGATTTTACTATTTGTCTTTTTCTTCTTTTTCATGAGGCAAATTCAAATTGGAGGGGGGCGCGCTCTTTCTTTTGGAAAATCAAAAGCCCGTCTTTTAACCGAAAACCAACGTAAAGTTACTTTCACCGATGTTGCCGGTATTGAAGAAGCGAAGGAAGAGTTGCATGAGATCATCGACTTTTTAAAAGAACCTCAAAAATTTACAAAATTAGGCGGGCGCATACCAAAAGGTGTTTTGTTAATGGGACCTCCGGGTACGGGTAAAACCCTTTTAGCACGTGCTATTGCGGGCGAAGCGGGAGTTCCTTTCTTTAGTATTTCAGGGTCCGACTTTGTTGAAATGTTTGTAGGCGTTGGGGCCTCGCGTGTACGGGATTTGTTTGAACAAGGTAAAAAACATGCCCCTTGTATCATTTTTATAGATGAGATCGATGCGGTTGGACGTCATCGGGGTGCAGGCCTTGGAGGCGGACATGACGAACGTGAACAAACATTAAACCAATTATTGGTGGAAATGGATGGTTTTGAAAGCAATGATGGGGTCATTCTTATCGCCGCCACCAACCGCCCCGATGTTTTAGATCCTGCTTTACTGCGTCCGGGCCGCTTTGACCGGCGCGTGGTAGTGCCTCGCCCAGATCTCAAAGGGCGTGAAGCTATTTTACGTATTCATGCCAGAAAAGTGCCTGTGGATCCCCAAGTCGATCTTTTATCCATCGCCAAAGGTACTCCCGGTTTCTGTGGGGCAGACCTCGAAAACTTAGTAAACGAAGCGGCTCTTTATGCAGCACGTAAAAATCGCAAACTTGTCATCATGAACGATTTTGAAATGGCTAAAGACAAGGTTTTAATGGGAGCAGAGCGACGCAGCATGATGATTAGCGAGGAAGAAAAGAAAACAACCGCCTATCATGAAGCTGGGCACACATTGGTGGCTCGAATGATTCCAGGAACTGATCCAGTCCATAAAGTCACCATCATTCCCCGTGGAATGGCACTGGGATTAACCCAGCAATTACCAGAAAAAGATAAATACATGCAGTCCAAGCAATTTGCAGAGTCCACCATTGCTATTTTGATGGGAGGGCGTTGTGCTGAGGAAATTATTTTTGGGGAACAAACCACTGGCGCTGGAAACGATTTAGAAAGAGCCACTGATATTGCTCGAAAAATGGTGTGTGAATGGGGTATGTCCGAGCACTTAGGGCCTTTGACTTTTGGAAAAAAAGAGGAGCAGATTTTCTTAGGCCGTGAGATTGCTCAACATCGGGATTACAGCGAGTCCATAGCGGTAGAAATTGATGGTGAAGTTAAAAAAATCATCATGACCAATTATGAAAAAGCTAAAAAAATTCTTAAAGATAACTTGTCGGCTTTACATAATTTAGCCACTTCGCTTTTAGAGTACGAAGTGTTAGATGGCGAACAGATTGATCGTCTGATCCGTGGGGAAAAATTACCTCCTTTAAAAATTCCTCCTCAGGAACCCACAGCCCCAAAAAATAGTTCCAACAACAAGGAAAGCACACTCATGATTCCTTCGTTGCATCCTCAGCCTGGAAAAGCGTGATGGCGGAGTTTCCCAAAATCATGGGAATACTCAATTGCACTCCCGATTCTTTTTCCGATGGAGGAGACTATACTTCCGTCACAGCTCTTGTAGAACGAGCTTTAAAAATGGAGGAAGAGGGGGCTCATATCATCGATATCGGTGGTGAGTCCACAAGACCCCAAGCAAACCCTGTCTCGGCAGAAGAAGAGCTAACTAGAGTCATTCCCGTCATCGAAGAGATTCGTAAAAAATCGGATATTCCCATGAGCATCGATACGACTAAAGCTGTAGTCGCTCGAGCAGCTCTTAAGGCTGGAGCCAATCTAGTTAATGATGTCAGTGCGCTGGAAGATCCGCATATGGCCAATGTGATTAAAGACGAAAAAATTCCCGTTATTCTAATGCACCGACGGGGTAATCCTCAAACGATGCAGTCGTTGGCTACCTATCATCATGTCGTAGATGAAGTGCGGGATGAGTTGAACAATAGAATTGAGAAAGCCCAAAAAGAAGGGATTGAAAAAAAATATATTTGGATTGATCCCGGTTTTGGTTTTTCTAAAAAAGGACAGGATAATTTACGACTGCTTCAGAATCTAGAAAAAGTAAAACAGTTAGGTTATCCATTGGTGGTTGGGGTGTCGCGAAAAAGTTTTATCGGTGATTTGATCGGGGAAACAGATCCTAAAAAAAGGGATAACGCCACCCTCATTCTCCATCATTTTGCCTTACTGAAAGGCGCAGATGTTTTGAGAGTGCATGATGTCGCTGCCACTCAAATATTGCTGGCACTTTTTCGTACCTACTCTCAGGAAACTTGCCTTTAAGGGCATATTCCTTTATTAAATATCAAAATGAGTAAAAAATTATTCGGTACCGATGGCGTGAGAGGGATGGCCAATAAACATCCCATGACTCCCGAAGTGGCTTTAGCTTTAGGCAAGGCCATCGCGATTTATTTTTCCAGAAAAAAAGGGCATGGGCGTATTGTTATCGGCAAAGACACGCGGCGTTCCGGTTATTTATTCGAATATGCCTTGTCTGCAGGTATTAGCGCTATGGGGGCCCAAACTATTTTAACAGGCCCTTTACCAACACCGGGGATTGCTTTTATCACACGGGCCATGAGGGCGGATGCCGGAGTGGTTATTTCGGCATCTCACAATGCGTTTCACGACAACGGTATTAAGTTTTTTGATAAAGATGGTTACAAATTGCCAGATGAAGCCGAAATTCAAATGGAAGAGTATGTCTTTGGGCACCATGATGATTCTCAAAACCCCACAGGAGCCGAAATCGGCCGGGCTGTTCGTATCGAAGATGCCACAGGACGTTATGTTGAATTTCTCAAAAGTACTTTCCCTAAACACCAAACCTTAAAAGGATTAAAGATTGTTGTCGATTGCGCTCATGGGGCGGCCTACAACGTCGGGCCTTTACTTTTTTCTGAGATGGATGCTGAAGTCATCTCCATTGGTAATAAACCAAATGGATTAAATATTAACGACGGATGCGGCGCTCTGTATCCTCAAAAATTAGCCGAAATTGTTAAACAAGAAAAAGCGGATATAGGTATTGCGGTGGATGGTGATGCCGACCGTTTGGTGTTATGCGATGAACAAGGGGAGATTATGAATGGTGACCGGCTTTTGGCTCTGTGTGCCTTAGCCATGAAAAAAGAAGGGCGCCTTCCTAAAAATACGGTTGTGGGTACTATTATGAGTAATATGGGTTTGGAAGTGTACCTAAAACAGCAAGGCATTCATTTTATCCGTACCGGCGTTGGTGATCGTTTAATTTCGGAAGAAATTAGAAAACAAGGATACAGTTTTGGTGGGGAACCTTCCGGACATGTCATTTTTGGAGATTTAGCCACCACGGGAGATGGTCTTCTAGCTTCCTTGCAAGTGCTGGCTTGCATGATGAAAAGTGGCAAGCCTCTGTCTCAATTAGTAAAAGATATGCCACTGTATCCTCAAGTAACTCGTAACATTCCTGTTCATTCTAAAAAAGACTTAACCAGTCTTTCTGCTTTAAATAAAGAATTGGCTGCTACAGAAAGTGCTCTTAATGGAAAGGGCAGGGTTATTCTCCGTTATTCCGGCACAGAACCACTTCTACGTTTAACTATTGAAGGCGAAGAGCAATCGTTGTTGGAAAAATATTTAGACCGACTGACTCATTGCATTCAAAGTCATTTATAATCATGCCCCGATTAGGCGTTAACATTGATCACATCGCTACATTAAGAGAAGCCCGTAAAACTTTTTATCCCGACCCGGTAGAGTCTTTAGATATTTTAGCTCAACTGAATGTGGATCAAGTCACCTGTCATTTACGTGAAGATCGTCGTCACATTCAAGATGCCGATCTTAAGGCTATTATCGAATCTCAAATTATTCCGGTGAATATGGAGATGGCTGCGACAGACGAAATGGTCAAAATAGCCTGCGCTCTTCAACCCCAAACCTGCACTTTGGTTCCTGAAAAAAGGGAAGAAATTACTACCGAAGGAGGTTTGGATTGTTTGTTTCAAACAAAAAGTCTCCATGAAAAGATTATCACTCTTCAAAAATCCGGTATTCGTGTTAGTTTGTTCATTGATCCGGAGATCCAACAAATTGAAACGGCTTTATCGTTAGGCGTGAAAGATATCGAGCTACACACGGGCACTTATTGTGAAAAGTTTGGAACAAAGGAAGAAAGCCATGAATGGCATCGCCTACAAAAAGCCGCTCGTGAGGCTAGTTCTCGTAAAATAAACGTCTTTGCAGGTCATGGTTTAAATCGAGAGAACCTTCCTTCAGTTTTAAAAATAAAAGAAATAGAAGAATATAACATCGGCCATAGCATCATTGCCCGAGCCGTTTTTGTAGGGCTTAAGGAGGCGATTCATGAAATACAACACATCCTCAAAACGCCTCATTCTTCCATCTCAGTTTAAAGTTTTCCTGCGGCCCCGACTCAAAAAAAAACATAAAGGAAGTTTTGGGCATGTATTTATCATTGGAGGGTCTTTACAAAAAATAGGGGCTCCGTTGATGAGTGCTTTAAGTGCCTTAAAAGTGGGAGCAGGGCTTTCTACATGTATCTTACCTTTGGGAGCCTTTGAGAAAATAGACACCGCAAAATTAGAAGTCATGTATGGGCCTGTTGGGAAAAAAACTGATATTTTTTTTAAACCCTCACATTTAAATAACATTCTTAAAAATATCACTGTATCCGATGTCGTTGCTATAGGGCCCGGTTTAGGAGACAAACCTGATACCATTCGATTAGTTCAAAAATTAATCCCTCGCATACAACAACCGCTGATTATCGATGCGGATGGTTTAAATATCGTTGCTAAAAATCCGGAAATTTTAAAAAAGAGGAGGGGATTTACCCTTCTCACACCTCACCCTGCTGAAATGGGACGCCTGGCAGGGGTTTCCACAAAAACAGTGCAGGCAAATCGAACTCAGATTGCTAAAGATTTCTCTCAAAAATATGGTGTGACCTTGTTGTTGAAAGGGTATCACAGTGTGGTTGCTTTTTCGGATGGGACGGTTTGGATTAATCCAACAGGGAATCCTGCCATGGCCAATGCAGTCCAAGGAGATGTACTAACGGGAATTTATGCCGGGCTACTGGCTCAATTTCCCAAACATACAAAAGGATGCGCCATGTTTGGATGTTTTCTACATGGTTTAGTGGGAGATATTTTGGCCAAACAAAAACGAGTTGTGTTGGCCACCGATATTGCCAATCATTTGGGATTAGGCTATCAATTTTTAAATCGTCTATGAAGCAAATCATCACCACTCATTCGCCCGAAGACACTGAAGGCTTTGCGCGTTCCTTTGCCCAAAAACTTAAAGCAGGGGATACTATTGCCTTATGTGGGGAGCTTGGGGCGGGCAAAACTACTTTTGTACGGGGATTGTTTGAAGGACTAGGGGGAGACACTACTTATTCCGTTACCTCACCAACATTTACATTAATGAACGACTACCCGACACAAAAAGGGCGTTTATATCACTTCGACCTTTATCGGTTTGAAAACAATGCCGACTTACGTCAAATCGACTTTGATGATTATTTACATTCTGAAGAAGGGTTTGTGTTGGTGGAATGGGCCGATA
This sequence comes from uncultured Nitrospiraceae bacterium, assembly GCA_964592255.1. Classification (GTDB taxonomy): domain Bacteria; phylum UBA10199; class UBA10199; order UBA10199; family SBBF01; genus CAZQCI01. The sequence continues at coordinate 21,722 of CAZQCI010000011.1, forward strand.
AATTTCCAACGCTAGCGTCTCAATTTACTTATTGCATTAGCTTGACAATGCAGGAAGAAAACAGCCGGACAATCGAAATTGTTAAAAATTAAAAAAGAAGCAAAAAGTATGGTTGTGAGTCTAGGTCAGACAGTACATTACACCGTAAATGAAGTTCCACATCCACAGCTAGCCTTGGCATTCGGGTTGGTCACGGCAAATCCAGAGCTTTTAAAGTCTTCGATAAAATCAACAGTAGAACCACGGACATAATTGATACTGTGGGCATCGAGAAGTACTTTGACCTCGCCACAATCAACAACGGTGTCACCGGGGCGTTCTTCATCAAAATTAAAGCCATATTGATACCCACTACAACCGCCGCCTTCTACAAAAACCCGGAACATTTTCCCCTGAGATTCAGGCATTTTTTGGGCAAAGTCTTTCACTTTTGCCACTGCATTGGGGGTTAAGGTAATTAAAGCCGGAGGGGCACCGATACCAACTTGGGATTGGGGGTTTTCATGAGTATGGGTAGATGACATATTGTTTCTCCTTTTTCCTTTGTTACTGCCTTCAATCTATTTTGTCGAGGACTAATCAAAAGTGAGCCTGGTAAGGTATTAAGCCAGGGTTCATGATATATCTATAACGTCGTATAATATATATTATGTTAAATTATGAGCGCACCAGCCAGACAGAGCAGCCGGCTTGCCTGGCTACCTTTTCAGCCACACTTCCTAAAAAGATACGGCTAAGCATCTTATGAGAATGACTTCTTAAAACAACTAAATCCATTTTTTTCTTATGAATAACACTGAGTATTTCTACAGTGGGCACACCTACTCGAATGATAGTTTCACAAGCTCCATAACCTTTAAGCAATTTGGACAAATCTTTCTTAGCCTTTTCGGTCATGGCATCATAAATTTTATCGGTCGGTATTTGAATAATACTCTCATCAACCATCGGTATATGGTTAATAACATGCAGTACCGTGACTGAAGCCCCAGTTTTTTGCGCTAACTCAAAAGCAGCTTCTAAGGCATCGTTAGAGCCTTTTGATAAATCGATGGGAACCAGTATTTTCTTAGGAAGTTTGGCCATATTTTCCCTTTCTTTAAACAATGGAGTTGTTTATAAACAATTTTTAAATGAAAACCAACCCTCAAGTGCTGCAGGCTGATTTTTCCGATTCATTAAAAAACTCATCTCCACTCGAAATTTCCATTAAAAAAGCTCAAAATCTCATTTTAAGCCAACAATTCCCAGATGGATATTGGTGGTACACTTTAGAAGCTAACGAATCGATACCTGCAGAGTTCATTTTCCTCATGCATTATATGGGTCATCTAGACCGTGTTTTAGAACAACAAATAGCCCAACAAATTCGGAGCTCCCAAAATCAAGATGGCTCTTGGTCTCTTTACTATGAAGGACCTGGAGATTTAAGTACTACAATTGAATGTTATTTAGCTTTAAAAATCAGTGGTTTAGATATTAAATCTTCATGTCTTGCTAAGGCAAGAGATTTTATTTTATCCCAAGGCGGCCTAACACAATGCCGCATCTTTACCCGTATTCACTTAGCTTTATTTGGCCTGATTCCATGGGATTTATGCCCAGCAATGCCGGTTTCTTTTATTCATTTTCCGAACCGATTTCCCATAAATATCTATGAATTTTCCAGCTGGGCCAGAGCTTGCATTGTTCCGTTACTCGTTATTATGAATCGCAAAAAAGAAACGCGGATTCCTGGGCTTAATCTTGATGAATTATACAAAGAAACCCCTCATACCTCTTCTTGGTCGTATAAAAATGACCATGGTTTTTTTTCATTAAAAAACTTCTTTATTCAAACCGACAAAGTTCTCCTTCTTCTTGATCGCTTTAAAATACAACCTTTTGAAAAGAGTGCTTTAAAAAAATGTGAAGCCTGGATTCGTGAGCATATCGCACGAACAGAAGATATTTACCCAGCCTTAGCTTATGGGGCTTTAGCACTCTATCATTTAGGTTATACTTTAACTGATCCCATCATCCAAAAAGCCCTGATAGGCCTTAAAAAATTTAGAATGCTGACAGAGACTCAAATTCCCCCTATTCCTCAATCTGGCACAGACTCTCAATCTTTATATCAACAATGCTGTGTCTCCCCTGTTTGGGATACTCCCTGGACCGCTTTGGCTCTTTTGGAATCCGGTCTCGATGACCCTTTGCTTAAAACAGCCCATTGGTTAAAGAGTAAACAAATTTTGGACGTCGAAGGTGATTGGAAAATTAAAAACAAAGAAGGTCTTGCTGGAGGATGGTCGTTTGAATTTGAAAATGACTTCTTTCCCGATGTGGATGACACCATTGCAGTTCTCTCGTTCTTTCTCAAGTCGGAGGCTAAAAGTGGTAAACAAAATTCTGATTTTCAAGAATCGATAGCTCGAGGACTTAACTGGATGCTATCCATGCAAAGTGATAATGGCGGCTGGGCAGCTTTTGATAAAAACAATGTCAAAGAATGGCTGAACGGAATCCCGTTTGCCGACCATGGCGCTTGCCTTGATCCACCAACGCCCGATATCACCGCACGTGTCCTCGAATTATTGGCGCTTATCAAAAACTCTAAATATGCCGCCCTACTTCCTTTATCTATCGACCACTCTATTGAAAAAGCCGTTCGCTTCATTGAAGCCACTCAAGAGACTTGGGGGCCTTGGTGGGGACGTTGGGGAGTGAATTATATTTATGGGACTTGGTGCGTTCTACAAGGCTTACAAGCCATTGGTTATGATATGAAAAAACCTTCCATCCTCAAAGCGGTCGCTTGGCTTAAATCGGTACAAAATGCTGACGGAGGTTTTGGGGAAAGCTGCCAATCGTATATTGAAAAACGATTTATTCCCACCTCTTCTTCCACTACTTCTCAAGCCGCCTGGGCCTTAATGGGTCTTTTGGCCGGGGAAGAAACCATGAGCCCTCAAGCCCACCGTGCGGCAGAATTTTTAATCAAAAACCAAAACTCAACCGGAGGCTGGGATGAGCTCTACCATACAGGCACAGGGTTTCCGGGCCATTTCTACATCCGCTACCACGGATACCGACATTATTTTCCACTTCTCGCTTTAGGAAAATGTTTTAGAAAGATATCCGATTAACATGGATCCCAGACATACTATCTTACGGAATAATACAAAAACCAGCTCCATTTTTTAAGGATAATTAAAAGTCGGTTGGATTAATTTTTCTTTTTCACACTCGATTTGTGGATAGAGCTCTTTTTTTCTGAAAAATCGATAGAGGCATTAATATTGATCATCAATCCTTTAAGGGCTTTGGTGAGTTCTTCGCCGACATTAATTTTCCCTAAAAACTTGGAAACTTCTCCGGCTAAAATAGCTATCAACTCATCTTTTCTTTGTTCCGCTTTAGACAAAAGGCCGTTGATCATAGTTTTGGAAATAGTAGAATCGGAAACTATATTTTTAGCCATTGCTGCGGAGCCAATGCTGGCATAAACAACTTTTTTGGCTAAATCGGCCCAGGAAGAATTTTGCTCAGTTTTTTTAGCCATATATAACCCCTTTATCCTTCGAAAAACTCGGCCCCTTGGGGGCGAAAATTAGATTATTTTTCTCAGGATGAAACTCGGGAGCTTGCTCCGGAGTTTTTCATTTTTTCTTTTTCTTCTGCAACGACTCAATGCGTTTTTTCATCGCTTCTAAAAGCGCTGGTAAATGGCTTCCCACTAACATTTTAGAAATAGCGCTTGGTACAAAAAGCCCTAATTCCAGATCGATTTCATAAGTCAATTCGGTGGTGCCGTCTTTTAAATCTTTTAATATCCAGCGGCCCGTATTGCTTTTCATCAAATCACCTTTAACCAAGGTCCAGGAAATTTCTTTGGGAGCTTTTTCTACCGTTCTTAAGGTATAAGAAATTTTTTTAATTAACTCCAAGCTATACGTAACGTCTACCGTATGCCCACTTCGTTTACCAAGAGTGACTTCCTTTGTTTCTTTTAAAAATTCAGGATAGGCCTCATAATCACTCACTATTTCAAAGCACGCTTTAGGTGTGGCATGAACAATAATAGATTTGGAAACTTGAGACATGAAACTTTATTCTTCGACCCCACTTATCATGTCCATTCACAAAAAATGAACAGGGTAAGCGTGCGAATTATAAAAAATCAATAAGCCGGTTTGGTTTCAAAATGATGAATGCCTTCAATATAACGGATAGTTCCCGTTTTAGAACGCATCACAATAGAATGAGTACTGGCCCCACCCCCAAAAAAACGAACCCCTTTTAAAAAATCGCCACTGGTGACTCCAGTAGCTGCAAACATCACATCCCCTTGAGCTAATTCGTTTAAAGTATAAATTTTATTTTCGTCATCAATCCCCATTTTTTTAGCGCGCGTTCTCTCTTCATCGTTACGAAATTTTAAACGCCCCTGCATATCGCCATGAATGCAACGCAAAGCAGCGGCGGCAATCACTCCTTCTGGAGCTCCACCAATACCCATCAACACATCAACGCCTGCTTCCTTAAAACATGTCGCAATAGCAGCAGATACATCCCCATCACCAATCAGTTTAATACGGGCGCCGGCATAGCGTACTTCTTGAATTAAATCTTGATGGCGTGGGCGATCCAAGATGATAACTGTTAAATCAGAAATGTCGCATCCTCTGGCTTTAGCCACCTCTTTTAAGTTGTAACTGGGAGATTTGGAAATATCAATAGCGCCTTTAGCCATGGGGCCTACGGCAATTTTTTCCATGTAAGTATCGGGAGCATGAAGAAACTTTCCATGTTCTGCCATGGCAATAACGGAAAGAGCATTAGGGCCTCCCATGGCACATAGATTAGTTCCTTCCAAGGGATCTAAAGCAATATCAACCGGCAGCCCTCCCTTACCCACTTTCTCGCCAATATAAAGCATAGGAGCCTCATCGCGTTCACCCTCTCCAATAACGACAGTCCCATCAAAGCAAATGGAGTTGAGGGCTGTGCGCATTGAGTCAACAGCCGCTTGGTCGGCAGCATTATTGTCACCCCGGCCCATCAAACGGGCCGAAGAAATGGCCGCAGCTTCCGTAGCACGCACAGCTTCTAAAGCTAAATTTCGATCCATAAAAATTTTAATTGAATAACTCCTCCTGTTCTCCCTTTACTTTAAGGGGAGGGACGTTTTTCTCTCTCTTACATATAAGAGAGCTCCAGGGGGAGTTACTAAATTTTCTTCATTAAATCTTCAACACTTTCACAATATCCTTCAAAGTGGCTTTGCATGAAAAAGGTTTGGGGGATTTTTTAACGGCAAGATCCGGGTCTTTCAGACCATGACCCGTAAGAGTGCAAACAACAACCTCCCCCTTTTTCAAGAAAGATTTGAGTTTGATGACACCAGCAATGCTCGCCGCGGAAGCTGGCTCGCAAAATACCCCTTCTTTCCCAGCAACTAACTGATACGCTTTGACTATCTCAGCATCTGTCACCTTGTCAATGACTCCTCCTGATTCGTCACGCGCTTTGATAGCCCCCTCCCACGAAGCGGGATTTCCAATGCGAATAGCACTGGCCAAGGTTTTGGGTTTTTTAATGGGTTTACCCATAATAATCGGTGCAGAACCAGCAGCTTGAAACCCCATCATTTTGGGTTGATTTTTCACATGCCCTTCGGCTTTCCATTCTCGATACCCCATCCAATAGGCCGTGATATTTCCAGCATTGCCAACGGGGAGAAAATGATAGTCTGGCGCTTGACCCAAAACTTCACACACTTCAAAAGCTGCTGTTTTTTGACCTTGAATACGATAAGGATTAATAGAGTTAACGATATGAATAGGAAATTCCTCTCCAATCTGACGAACTAAATTAAGGGCTTCATCAAAGTTACCTTTGATCTGGACTACTTGCGCGCCATGGATCATCGCTTGAGAGAGCTTGCCATAGGCGATATTGCCTTCTGGAATTAAAACAACGCATTTCAATTTTCCACGTGCAGCATAAGCAGCAGCCGCGGCAGAAGTGTTTCCGGTAGAGGCACACACAATGGCTTTAGCCCCTTCTTCCACCGCCTTTGAAACCGCATACGTCATCCCGCGGTCTTTAAAAGAACCGGTGGGATTCATCCCTTCAAATTTTAAATAAAGATCACACGGCAAACCCAATTCTTCTTTTACGCGGTAAGCTTCAATCAGTGGCGTATTCCCTTCGTGTAAAGTCACAATGGCTTCAGGAGCGACAGGAAGATAACGGCTATAACGATGGATTAGGCCTTTATAAGACATAGGAAAAATGGTTTACGATTCAATACGAACCAGAAGAGTTTTTTTAGACACAAGAGGGAGTTTGTCAATTTCTTTTACAGCAGAAAGGATATTTTTTTCGCGTCCACGATGAGTAATAACAACGATGGGCACTTCCTTACCTTCTTCGCGCCCGTGTTGATAAACGGATGAAATACTCACCTGATTTTGTCCCAAAAGATTGGCAATTTTAGAAAAAACTCCAGGTTTATCCTGGGCTGTAAAACGAAGATAGTACTCCGATTCAATGTCCTCCATGGGCTTAATCTTACCCTTCTGAACTGTTTCAATTCTATATCCTAAAGGAGGGACTCCCGGAATACGCAATGAAATATTACGGGCCACTTCAATAATATCCGAAATGACGGCAGTCGCCGTCGGATGCCCACCTGCTCCCAAACCATAAAGTAGGGATTCTCCAAAATATTCTCCATGCAGCATAACGGCATTAAACGCCCCACTCACCTGAGCTAACATTTTATTTTTAGGAATCATAGTGGGGTGAACACGGGCCTCAATATCATCCCCTTCTTTTTTCGAAATGGCCAAAAGTTTAATGGTGTAACCAAAGCGATCCGCCATATCGATATCAAGAGGCGTAATTCCTGTAATCCCCTCGGTATAAATCTTATCGACAGGAATCCATTGTCCATACGCTAAACCCGTCAGCAAAGCGAGTTTATGGGCTGAATCTATACCTTCCACATCCGATTTAGGATCCGCTTCCGCATAACCTAGTTTTTGGGCTTCCGCCAGTACCTCACCAAACTCTTTACGATCACGGGACATGGCTGTAAGAATAAAATTGGAAGTGCCGTTGATAATCCCTTGAATGCCTAAAATACGATCCGCAATAAAACCTTCACGAATAGCACGTAACACTGGAATAGCTCCCGCAACGGCCGCTTCAAAGAAAAGATCCACATCATTTTTAGCAGCTTCAGCAAACAATTCTGCCCCATGCACAGCTAAAATAGCCTTATTAGCGGTGACAACATGTTTGCCGAGCTTAATGGCCTTGCTCATCACTTCAAGGGCTGCTGGCTTATCACCGATCAATTCAACAATAATGGAAATTTCAGGGTCATCCAAAACCTCATGCGGTTTATTAGTCAACAAATGAGAAGGAACATGGACAGGAAACTTTTTTTTAGGATCAGAGTCACAGATTTTTTTTACTTTGATGGGATAACCCAGTTTTTTTTCAATCAAACTGGAGTGCTTATCCAAAATTTCATACACGCGGCTTCCTACAGTGCCGAAGCCGAAAAGACCGATGTTGATTTGTGGGATACGAGACATTGATATGGTTCGACAAGCTCACCATGTCCATTTTATCAGGACACCCTGAGCCTGTCGAAGGGTCATCTATTTACTCAAAAGTATTTTAATTCCCTTCACCGCCTGTTTGATGCGTTTTTCATTTTCAACAAGGGCAAAACGGACGTAGCCTTCACCATACTCACCAAAACCGATACCCGGAGACACACACACCTTGGCTTCGGAGAGAAGTAATTTACTAAATTCCAAAGAGCCAAGCGAGGAATATTTATCCGGTATTTTAGCCCATACAAACATTGTTGCCTTTGGCTTTTCAACAATCCAACCGGCCTTGGTCAAACCGTCACATAAAACATCTCGCCTCTTACGATAAATGTCACACGTCTCTTGAACGCAGTGTTCAGGTCCATTCAAGGCTACGGTCGCCGCAATTTGAACAGGTTGAAACATCCCATAGTCGAAATAACTTTTAATTTTTGAAAGCGCCCCTACAAGATGGCGATTACCGCACAAAAAGGCCACACGCCATCCGGGAATATTATAACCTTTAGATAAGGAATAGAGCTCCACAGCCACTTCTTTAGCTCCTGGCACTTGTAAAATACTGGGGGCCTTGTAACCATCAAATGTAATGTCTGCGTATGCTAGGTCGTGGATGACCCAAATATGATGCTCCCGGGCAAAAGCGATAATTTTTTCAAAAAAAGATAAATCCACCACATGAGTCGTGGGGTTGGAAGGAAAAGACAAAATCAAAAATTTCGGCTTGGGTGTTAGCGTCTTAACCGCTTTTTCAATAGAAGGAAAAAAGTCTTCAACCGATTCCATCCGAATGCCACGGATATTGGCCCCTGCAATAACCGGCGCATAAATATGAATAGGATAGCTAGGGTTAGGCACCAAAACAGTATCCCCTTGCTCGCACACGGCCAACATCAAGTGGGACAAGCCTTCTTTAGCCCCCATGGTGGCAATGGCTTCAAAATCCCAATCAAGCTCAACGCCATAGCGTCGTTTATACCAAGCCACAATGGCCTGACGTAACTTAGGAATACCCCGAGAAACAGAGTAACGGTGATTTTTAGGCTTTTGAGCGGCCTCAATTAATTTATCAACAATGGGTTGAGGGGTGGGCAGATCCGGATTTCCCATTCCCATATTGATGATATCATCGCCCTGCTTTCGCTGCGCCGTCATTTGCGCCACAACTTGTCCCAAAACATATTGGGGTAGCCGGCTAATGCGAGGAAACATAACAGTGTCTTTTGAAGATGAAGAAGGCCTCATAATTTACTCAATCACTTTTTTAATGCGTTAGAAGAAGAAAACCCAGAATATAATGTGAGCCCTTAAAGTGTAAAGATGATTATTGCTACAGATTTTGAAAAAAGCCATCAGCCATATAAGAAGAGCGTACAAAGGGGCCGGAGAACACAGCCTTAAAGCCAATGGATTCTCCGATAGCTTTGTACTCTTCAAATTTTTGGGGAGGAATGTAGCTGACAACCGGTAAATGCTTTTGAGTGGGTTGAAGGTATTGTCCCAAAGTAAGTAAGTCACAACCATGGCTATGTAAGTCCTGCATGGAGGACAAAACTTCTTCTTCAGTTTCACCCAGGCCTAACATAAGACCCGATTTTGTTTTTTGGTTCGGGTAATTTTTCTTAACATGCTCAATGACAGATAAAGAGCGATCATATTTTGCAGCGGAACGAACTTGCGGGGTTAGGCGTTTAACTGTCTCTAAATTATGGTTAAAAATATGAGGCTCAGTTTTACAAACCACATCCAACAACTCTTTTTTCCCTTGAAAGTCGGGAGTAAGAATTTCAACAATCAGGTTTGGATTACGAGTTTTGACCTCTTGAATAGTCTCCGCAAAATGCTGGGCTCCCTGATCCGGAAGATCGTCACGGTCAACAGAAGTAATTACGACATGTTTTAAACCCAAATCTCCAATCCAAGTTGCGACATTTTTGGGCTCTTGAGGATCCAAGGCTTTAGGGCGCCCTGTGGCTACCGCACAGAACTTGCAAGAGCGCGTGCAGATATCCCCCATAATCATCACGGTAGCTGTGCCACGGGAAAAACACTCCGAAATATTAGGGCAACGTGCTTCCTCGCATACCGTATGAAGATTCAGTCCGCGTAATTTTTGCTTCATCTCGCGGATTTCTGAAAAATTATACCTTTTTTTAAGCCATTCGGGTTTCATACGGGATTTAAGATTTTACTGTTATCATTATTTGGATCGAAACTCTCCTCAAGAGATTTCCGCCAGCGATAAACGATTTCCCCAGCGTTCGGCCAGTATTTTCTTCAATAGATGATATTCGGGTTTTTCTAAACGAGGGTCTTCTTCTAAAATTTCAAACGCTCTCTTACGGGCAGCTTGCAATAAAACATTCTCTCGTAACATTTGACTCAAGCGAAAATCAGGCAAGCCCGATTGGCGTGTACCCAAAAAATCTCCAGGACCACGCAGCTTTAAATCTTCTTCTGCTATTCTAAACCCATCGGTTGTTTCTTCCATAACATCCAACCGAAAACGTCCTTCTTCAGATTTGGCGTAACCAGCCATCAAAATACAGTAAGATTGATTTCCTCCGCGCCCTACCCTACCGCGCAACTGATGTAATTGGGATAAGCCAAAGCGTTCGGCATGTTCAATAACCATAACGGTGGAGTTAGGAACATCCACCCCCACTTCAATCACTGTTGTGGAAACTAGAATTTGAATCTTATTTTTCTTAAAAGAATCCATGATCAATTCTTTTTCATCGCTCTTCATTTTTCCGTGTAACAGACCCACTTGGCATGTTGGAAAAACACGACGCAATTCTTCCGCCATAGATACTGCATTTTTCAAATCACTTTTTTCACTTTCTTCAATTAATGGATAAACAAAATAGGCTTGGCGACCTTGTTGCAGTTCTTTATAAATAAGATCATAGGCCTGGGTTCTACCTTTTTCGTGATAAACACGCGTGAAAATTGGTTTTCTTCCAGCAGGCAATTCATCGATGATGGAGACATCCAAATCACCGTAGAGTGTCATGGATAATGTTCTGGGAATAGGAGTGGCCGTCATCACAAGAACATGAGGCATTTTCTCCACCTGACTTTTTTTCTGCAAAGCACCTCTTTGCAACACACCAAAGCGATGCTGTTCATCAATAATAATAAGTCCTAAATTTTTAAATGCGATTTCTTCCTGAATTAAAT
>CAZQCI010000011.1:32527-34136 GCA_964592255.1 uncultured Nitrospiraceae bacterium
AGCTAGCGTTCCAAACACAAGAGGAACAAAACCCTGCCTTAAATCCTCCCCTATGTTTTCTTTTTCTTTCTTAGGGGTGGAGCCTAAAAGAACACTGGTGCGAATGTCCAATGCGTCTGCTATTTTTTTAAGGTTAAGATAATGTTGCTGCGCCAAAATTTCAGTCGGCGCCATAAAGGCCACTTGATATCCATTTTCAACTGCTTTAAGAGCGGATAAGAAGGCAACCAAAGTTTTTCCACTACCCACATCCCCTTGCAACATCCGGTTCATGGGGGCCTCACTCATTAAATCGGAACGGATTTCATTAACCGTTCTCAATTGTGCCGCCGTTAGTTTAAACGGCAATAAGGTTAGCGCTTTTTCGATTAAACCACTGGAACGTGAAAAAGCGATACCTCCATCTTTTTTTGCGTCTCTCTTTTTGATGGCCAAACCTAATTGAAGAAAAAAGAGCTCATCATACATAACACGTTGATGCCATGCGGAATGTTGTCGGTTGAGCTCGTTTAAGTCGGCATGAGGCGGTGGATGATGGATAGCTAAAAGAGACTCCCGCAATCCAATTTTGGCACCTTCAGGCCGAACCGTAAAAGGGGTTTCAATTAATTGGTTTAAATACAAACCCAGTGCATTAGAAATAATTTTACGTAATGTTTTTTGATAAAGCCCTTCTGTTAAAGAATAAACAGGAACAAAAGGCAGACTTTCTTTACCTTCTTCATCATCCCAATCTTCAATTTCTGGATGAACGAATTGTTTTTGCGCTCCAAAAAACTGGCAATCCCCAAAAATAAGAATTTTTTTACCTGCAGGATATTTGGCTTTTAGATATTTTTGATTAAAGTGAAACCAGGTAATTAAGGCAATGCCTGTTGAGTCTTGAACCAGAAGCTCATAAATTTTTCTGCGTCCTAATGATTTTGCCGCCCCCCCGACTACGCTGGCAACAATGGTTTTTTGAGGCCCTGGAGTTAATTGACGAATAGGAATAATGGTTCGACGGTCGAGGTAGCGAATAGGAAAATGATAAAAAAGATCACAAACGGTATTTAACCCTTTTTTAGCCAATATCTTACCCAACGCGGGCCCTACTCCTTTGACGTATTGAACAGGAGTATTAAGGGCATCTTCTCGCTCATTTAAAGCCATGGGACAAAGTAAGTCAGAGATCTGTGCAAAATCAAGAAACAAAAAGCCCGTTCACAGAATGAACGGGCTTGATGGTCCGCCAGTTTATAGCTTTGACGAAAGCTTGTCGGGACGACAGGATTTGAACCTGCGACCACTCCCACCCCAAGGGAGTGCGCTACCGGGCTGCGCTACGTCCCGAAGACCTTAGGGGTATTGCAAGGCGGGTCAAATTAATAGTCCGTGAGTCCTTCGTCAAGGCATTTCATGCCTTGAGAGTCCATCACCCGCATGTATTGAGGTCGAGATCCATTTAATAAGAGAAAGGGCAAGCGTGTTAAAAGAGTCGTCGTGTGGCACGAATGACGGGGTTGTCTCTTTGGTAATTTTGGTATTCCACCGGTTCTAGCATATGATCTTGATTCAAATCATATTTCTTCTTTAACCAACTGGCTTCAATGGTAGGGGCGCTCACAAA
>CAZQCI010000012.1:0-24526 GCA_964592255.1 uncultured Nitrospiraceae bacterium
GACGACAGACTCCGGCACTCTTTGTTCACCACACATCCTTACCTCATTGTGACAGGAGAAAAAGGAACGGGAAAAACTTCTTTTTTAGATGCGGCACGTCTGCAAGCTCAAAAAAATCTTTGTCCCACTATGACCTGGGATGATTTTAACAAAATTCCCATGGATGAAGTCCCTCTCCCCCTCATGGTTATTGCAGATGATGTCAATACTGATGAAAGCACTTATTCCTACTTAGACACATTTTTTAAAACAAAAACTTTTCTCGTTTTATTTACAGGAAAAAAAAATCCATCAGAACACGTGGATAAAAATACCGTCATCGAACTCAAACCTTTCAATCAAAACCAAACAGAAGAATATTTAAAAAAAACAACCAACTTACCCGAAGTTCCCAAGGACCTTCTAGACACCATTTTCACTTACACAGGAGGCAACCCTCTTTTTTTATCGGAATATCTTACCACACTATTTAACAAAGGTTTTTTTAGGGACTTACATGGAAATTGGTCTCCAAAAATGCTGGACGATCTTGCTAATGAATTTAAAACTTTAGGAACTCCGTATTTCATTAAAGAAAGGCTTAAAGTAAAACTAGAATCACTTCAGTTAAATACCGATCAGTGGGACTTATTATCGTGTTTAGCGTTAACTGGAAAACCCACCATGGAAGAATTAACTCAAATTTCAGAGCCTGATCGTATAGAGGAAAATTTGTCTTTTTTGGCCAGCCACAACATCATCACTATTGATTCAGAACATTACTACCGTTTCTTCAATCCGCTCTATAGAGAAGTTGTTCTAGAAAAAATGAGTACCGACGATGAAGCCACCCGATGTGACCGCATTGTTGATTATCTTGAAAAACAAAAAGCTGATGAAAATTTAATTCTCTATTACCGCGGACGCAGCCACCACAAGTCGGCAGAAGCCGATCTATTAGAACTGGCTAAACGAAAACGGAGCCAAACCCTCTACGAAGAGGCCAGGGAAAATCTTCTCTACCTCATAGAAAAAAACGACCAAACCTCTCGCTACAGGCAAGAAGCACTTTTGGCCTTGGGAGAAATTTGCATTGAAACAGGAAAGTTTGAAGAAGCAGAAAAATGGTTATGCCAAATCCCCGAGCCTGACAATGCCCTCTTCTATGCTAAAGCACAGGAACAAATCGGTGTCAGCCACATGCGGCGGCACCATTCCACCCAAGCACTGGCCTGTTACGAAAAAGGATTAAAAGCGTTAGAAAACCATAAAGAGCTTCATTGGATGAAAGTCGTATTGCAAAACCATGTGGCCCAAGTGGAAGTGAGCCTAGGCAATTTGGAAAAAGCTGAAAAGATTTTTTTAGAAACACGCGACATTTGGAAAAATCAATTAACCCAAGAAGAAAAAATAGGGGCCATCCGTAGTGACATCGATTCAGTTTATTATCTTCAAGGGCAATACGAAAAAGCCGCCTCTTTTTTGGAAGAATATCTTGAAATTTTAGCCCAAAAACCTTCCTTAGAAATTTATCCCATGACCCTCTACAAGCTCGGACGCACCTATGTACAGATGGATCATTTGGAAAAAGGGGAACAACTACTTCACGAATGCTTACAACTAGTCAAAAAACGGCAAACCCCTTTTTGGCTTTACTCTGTGTACAATGAATTAGGAAACACCATGATGAAGAAAAAAGCATGGGACGACGCCCGCATCCAGTATCAACATGCTTTTGACTTGGCCCGTAAAACCACCCGCGGCTCACAGGTTTTTATCATTGCCTACAACTTAGGGCATGTCGCCCTTCGCTCCAAAAATTTGGAAGACGCAGAAAAATATTTCGACTTTTCCACCAAAAATTTAGCACGCCCTTGGGCTGGGGAAGAAAGCCTGGCAACGTCCTATCTTTTTGCAGGTTTACTTGGATTAGCCGACATTGCCCGACAACAAAAACAACGGGATAAAGCTTTGCAACATTTACAAAATGCCGCCCACGTTCTTGAAAAAAACGCGTATTTAAAACCTTTGGCCCAATATTATTGGCAGGAAAAAGCCTATTTATCTAAAACACTTAACGACTCACAAACAGAAACTAAAGCCTTGGAACAATTAGAAACTCTCAAGAAAAACGCGGGATTTAATAAGACGGATTACGACGATTGGAAAAATGAGTATGAAAATTTTCAGGACAGCCCTTAAAGTTTAAGCTAAACTAATTTTTATGACATCGTTAGAACCGGAAATTGAACACTTAAAACAGCAGGCGTTAGAAACCATTTCCACTATTTCTCATGGGCTGAGAAACCGTATTGCCACTCTCTATGAAGGTCTTGACCTTGTTCTTTCCGGAATCGACGGACCTCTCACTCAAGATCAACAAGACACACTGACCATCACCAAAAAAAACGTAGATAAGCTCATCGAACTAACCGAGCAACTGGGCCAGCTTAAAACTCTTGTGTCGGATTTATCGAAGAAATGAAAAAATCGGGAGCAAGCTCCCGATTTTTATCCTGAGAAAAACAATTTAAATTTTCGGCCCCAAGGGGCTGTGTTTTGGAAAGATAAGAAATTACTGACCCGGCTCTACCTTGACAACTTTCACTTCAAAATCGAGGGTTTTTCCGGCCAAAGGATGATTTAAATCAAGGGTAACTTTATCGTTATTGATAGAAACCACTTTGGCTTCTACCGGATGTCCATCTGCGGTTCCACTAATCATATCCCCGGGTTTTAGGTCATCGGAGCCTTGTATTAGTTTTTTCTCGACAACTTTAGTGGCTTGGGGATTTACCGGACCATAAGCCTCTTCGGGAGGAACCGAAAAGTTTTTGCTGTCTCCAGCTTTAAGACCTTCTAATCTTTTTTGAAAACCAGGAATGATTTTATCTTCACCCTGAACATAATTCATTGGAGCTTTTCCTTCAGAAGAATCAACCACCTGCCCTTCAACTTTAAGAGTGTAGTCGACCGAAACCTTGGACCCTTTTTGAATTGTCGCATGAGCTTCACGCATGGCTTTAATCTTATCACAGCCAGAAAAGAATAAAACCAAAATGAGTAATAAACCAAAACCACGTGTGATTTTTTTCATGGAACCCTTTCTAAAAATAAGCTGGGACTTTCTCACGAGTGAAGAACGAAGTCAATTTCTTACTCGCCCACCTGACGCAATTCAATGGCCTTGGCCCGCTCCACCGTAGTGGGATGGGAATAATGGTAGAAACTATACAAAGGATGCGGATTTAAGTTTGAAAGATTTTCTTGGCACAATTTAACTAAGGCCGAAACAAGTGGTGCGGATTCTCCCGTACTCTCCACCGCAAAACGATCAGCCTCATATTCATATTTACGGGATAAATAATTAGTCACAGGCGTAAGCCAAAACGTGAAGGCCCCTGAAAAAAGAGAGAAAAAAACCAACGCTTTGTGGGGAGCCGGCACACCGGCACTGAACACAGTATAAAAAGGCTCCCACGTCATCAACAAAGATAAGATCCAAAAACCCACCAAAGTCGTCAGAGAGGAAAAAATCAAATTTTTCTGAACATGCCTTTTGATATTATGACCCATTTCGTGCGCCAACACCGCAACAATTTCGGGATGTGTCATTTGTTTTTCCAAAGTATCGAATAAAACAATACGCCGCATTTTGCCCATACCTGCAAAATACGCATTGGAATGAGAAGAACGCTTTGATCCATCGATGGTATAAATCCCCGACATTTTAAAACCCACTTTTTTAGCAATGGCGAGAATGGCGTCTTTAAGTTCCCCTTCAGGAAGAGGAATAAATTTATTAAACAACGGGGCCAGCCAAGCAGGATAAATGGCCGCCACAAACAATTGAAACAAAACTAATAAACCAAAAGCCCACACCCACCAAAGCGCTCCACTTTTGGCAATTAACCAAAAAATGGCATACAGCAACGGCACACCCAAAAGAGCTCCTAAGACATAACCTTTAAGCAGATCGGACAAAAAAATCTTCAAAGTCATTTTGTTAAAACCATACCGCTCTTCGAGAACAAAGTGGGAATAAAGAGAAAAAGGAATTTGAAAAACCGAAAAAACAAAAGCGACAACCAAACAATAAACAACGGATTGAGTTAAAGGAGAAAAATTGAGAAACGAATCGAGCCAACCAAAAAATCCAGAAAACCAAAGAAAGATTAAAAATAAAAAGCTAACCAAACTTGAAAACAGGCCAAACCGGGATTTATCCACCGTATAGCAGACACTTTTTTCCTGCTGTTCCACAGTCACCGTCTGACGGAATAAATCAGGAATATGATTTTTATTTTTCAATGCAAAACGAATGTTAATCTGTGTCAGCCCTAAATCCCATACCTCATGGAGAACCACACAACCCAAAACAACCCAAAAAAACCAATGTGATGTCATCATGCTCATCGCTTTTTATACCGCAAATAAAACCCCTCAACCAGAGAAAAGAGCAGTGCCTCCGTTTAAAATTGAGTGAAGAAAAAAAATGTCATTCCTTCGAAGCCACACTGTAGTAAAGCGGGAATTCAGTCTTACAGGACATGGTGAGCGTGCTTGCCTTGACATAGCCTTGGCGAAGTCAGGTCGAACCATGGATCCCCGCTTTCGCGGGGATGACCACTCTAAAACAATTCCCCTTGACTTAAAAAATGCCTGTTGATTTGGATGAAGCATGTCAGGCAAAAAACCTTCCACAAGCCAACGTATCATCAGCCGGGATGGGAACTTCAACGTCAAACGGTTGGGACTTAAATCATCTCCGTGGACCTCGGATCTTTACCATTCTCTGCTCACCATTTCATGGCCACGTTTTTTACTACTGGTGGTGGCTTCTTATATTTTAGTGAATCTTATTTTTGGCCTTGGCTATTTTCTTTGTGGCCCCAATGCCTTGGATGGCATCGGCACCATGTCAACCACCGCACGATTTTGGGAATCTTTTTTCTTTAGCGTCCAAACTTTAGCCACCATCGGTTATGGGCGTATGAGCCCTATAGGCCTTATCCCTAATCTTTTGATGACACTAGAAGCCTTAGTCGGTCTTCTCAGTTTAGCCTTGGTCACCGGTATTATTTTCTCCCGCTTCTCGCGCCCGACAGCCCGTGTTTCTTTTAGTAGTGTAGCTGTTATCACAGCTTACCGAGGGCAGCCGGCCCTGATGTTTCGCATGGCCAATGAACGCTTTAACCAAATTGTTCAGGCCGGTATTGAAGTGGTCATGATTCAAGACGTCACGACACCGGAAGGCCAATGGTATCGAATTTTAAAAAATTTAGAGTTAGAGAGAAACCACACCCCCATCTTTGCACTCACCTGGACCATCATTCATCGCATTACTGAATCCAGCCCTCTCTTTGGACTTAAACCCGAAGACATTACTGGAATGAATTTTGAAATTTTAGCCTCACTCAGCGGCATGGACGAAACATTTTCGCAAACCATTCACGCACGCACTTCTTACCGGCCTCACGACATTCGGTGGAACAAAAATTTTAGGGATATGATCAGTTTTTCAGAAGAAGGACAAACTATCGTCAACTTAAACCACATTAGCAGCCTGGAGGAAATATGAAGAAAACATTACATCGCGCTTCAACACGAGGAGGCGGAAATCATGGATGGCTTAAAACCCGCCACACCTTCAGTTTTGCGGATTACTATGACCCCACACGTATGAACTTTGGGGTGCTACGCGTTCTCAATGATGATGTCATTGAAGCCGCCCAAGGTTTTGGAAGTCACCCTCACCAAAACATGGAAATTGTCACCATCCCACTGAGTGGCACCTTGGAACACAAAGACAGCATGGGGCATACGCAAATCATCCGCACCGGTGATGTGCAAATTATGTCAGCAGGCACAGGCGTTGTTCATTCGGAATTTAATCATTCTAAGACAGAGCCGGTTAGTCTTTTGCAAATTTGGGTTTTACCTCAAAAAATGAGCCTGCCTCCACGCTACGAACAGAAAAGTTTTAATCTACAAAATAGACTCAATCGTTTTCAAAACGTTGTCAGCCCCGAAAAATCGGAAGGCACTCTATGGATTAATCAAGAAGCCCGTTTCAGCTTGGCGCATCTGCAAGCGAGGCAAAACTTAAACTATGCTCTCCACCATCAAGGCCATGGAGCTTATGTCTTTATCATCGAAGGGGAAGTAAGCGTCATGGACGAAAAATTACAAGCCCGCGATGGACTAGGGCTGGAAGAAATAAAAGACATTTCTTTTCAAGCACTCACAGATGCCGATTTGTTAGTCATCGAAGTACCGCTTTTAAATGAAAGATGAAATGATTTTTCTTGAAATCAGCCGACGGAAAACCTAGGATTTTTAAATGTTAGACCCCAACGAAAAACGCGTCATTCGCCTTATGTTTATTCTCGCCGGACTTGGTATTATTGCTTCGTTAGTTTTACCCTTTATTATTTAACTCACCTTACGCGATTCAGTATTTAAATCAAAAATCCTCCTCCCCTTAGTATAAGGGGAGGTCGGGAGGGGTTACTCATTTTCATTTGAATAACTCCCCCTAACCCCCTCTTATTTTAAGAGGGGGATTCGCGTAAGGTGAGTTATTTAATATTCTAAGCACCACACAAAACAGAACCCCCTTGTTGTAGAGTTACTGCAGCAACGATTATGTCTTTTTCACCGGAATCCTGAGCGCCAGTTTGGGAACTTACTGCATCATCTGAAGTTTGCGAGAGTTGAACTACGCAATCAAAAAGTGCATCAACACCTGCTTCCGGTCCACCCGCCTGATCAAGAAATTGTTGCCATAAATTTGGATCATTTAAGCGCTCTAAATATACAACTGTTTGAGACAAGCCACCTACTAAAGCTCGTTCCATAAGGGCTTGCCGCAAATCTCCCCCCGCTGTTGTGTCAGACGAAGATCCTGAGTTTTGTGAAGATGGGGATGGAGTAGGGGAAATTTCCTTACGATCAATTTGTAATACAGTATAAACCTGTACCACAGCTCGGCTTGTACCCAATTGTTCTTGTCTCAAACTAATATTATAATCAGTATTGGATATTAATCCTGCTGCTTGAGCTAATGCGCGCATATCCTCAATATCCAAATAACTTTTGATGTAGGAAACTCCCAAAGGCCCAGGTTGTTTTATTCTATAACGATTCGAATCTATGTGTTCTACAGTGATGCCATAACTTTGCAGATCGGTACGATTAAAACTTTTAGGGTGTAAAACAGCAATGGTGGCTCGCCCTCCTTTTCCCAAAGAGTTAGCTATTTTTTCTAACACACCTGCTCGTCTTGCCGGATCAACAAAATCAAAAGAATTAATGCTGACAATATGGTCAAATGAAGCCGGAAGAAGTACTGCGTCTTCCATAGAAGCAGATTGCACTTGCAATGAGTGAGGTAAAAAACCCCGATCAATTAAACGCCTCAAATTTCGAGCAACATAAACAGAAGAGTCAACAGCGGTAATAGTTTGAGAACTTTTTGGTCCGTTCAGTTGGGCCAATAAAAAAAGTTCACTCCCCACACCAGCCCCTAAAGATAAAATGCGTCCATTAAAAGGCCGAGCATGTATTTTAGGTAAAACCGTTAAAAAACGATCAGGATCTCGGAAGGATTGTGAACCATTACCTAAAAGACTATAATCATCGCCAGATAAAGTGCCAGACCTATCTGCGGGAATTGTCTGTAAATCCTCAAGAGGAAGTGTCCAACCAGTTAAGGCTTTCGGCCATACATGATTCAAACTTCTCCTAATCCCCGCTTGATTTAATTGTGTTTGAAGAGCCTGGGTATTTTTTAAAACTAACCTTCCCTCAAAAGCAGCCAGTGCTTCCTGCAAACCTAACGCTTCTGCCTCATCAAATAAAAAACGACTTAGTTCAATTCCAAATAAAGCCGACTTGACTGAGGCATAGGATAAATCTACAGGAGACAACAAAGGGCCGGAAGTCATCATCAAGCCTTCTTGTTCGGCTACATATCGCGCATAAGTGCCTAAAACAAAATTTCTATCAACGAGTTTTCCTGTTAACAAAAAATATCCTTTTTCATTATCAGAAACACCACGAATATTCGGCAGGTCCGGTGGCATCCAAGCCATACCCGGTATACGACCGTCATACACCATGTTAATACGGATTTTCATCGGATCAACACCCACGCCCAACAACGCTTGTTTAACTTGATTCGCTGATACTCCCTCTAAACGCGAAGCAAATTGGCGTACTTTTTCTTTAACCATCTCAAAAGCTAACTGTTCTGAAACACTGAACATCAGCTCGGTCTGATCTAATTTTATTCTTCCTTGATTTAATTTTTGTAGAGAAGTTAACCCTGCCTGAACTAAATTTTGCGTATGTTCAACAGGCTCTTTAAAGAGTTGAGCGACGGACAATCGATTAAATTCTGTCAACGCAATAGGCCCTAAACTTAAAAAATATTGAGTGGCTTCAGCTAAATTTTTTATCTTCATCTCAACAAGGGGAACCTCTCCCCAATCCGCCAAATCCAATGTTGCTTCTAAAGAATCTTGGATAATCCAGATGAGATAATCCTTATCTTCCCTAAAGCGGGGGTCGACATTGTTTATACCAGTGAGTTTTCTGCGATCTGGCTTGCTAATAGAACCAGAACGGACTTGATAAAGATAGTCTGCCAACACAATCAATCGCGCTGCGATACGATCCACCACTTGTTGAAGAGCAGGAGACAATTTTTGATACCCCGGCAAGCTGCGAATTTTTTCAAAATAGGCGTCACGCAAAGCCCCCGGACTGGATGTTGAATCTGAAGCCGGAACAGATGAAGCAGGTGCAGAACCCAAAACACGTGGTACTAAGGCCGGAGGTTGAGTAGGACTGATAGCATGTAAACGAGCCAACCATGCCGTTGCATCCGTGGGGATAATCCCCGCGGGCAAAGTTGACGCCTCTAGGGCTGCTGTGAGTTTACTTCTTAGATCCGGAGAGGCCTCCAATAACGCCCACACAGCCTCATCCGTTTGAGCCGCCCGAATACGACTTTGCTCCTCTGGTGAAAAACCAGCAAAATTTTGTACATAACTGACAAAAGAAGGATTCATATTTTAAATACTATAGTAATTCGACTTTTGCCGAGTACGTCAGTGCCCGGCAAAAGTCAGATATTACTTATGGTTGCACAAAATAGACTGTACCAATTGAAAGTTAATCAACCATATTTTAAGGGATAGCCTTGTATCGGTTAGGTCAAAAAAAAGTTGCGTCTTTTTTTATCACCCCGCACTTGATGCGGGATCCAGATGAGTGGACATAGTGCGTGTATAAAACCCATGGATGCCGGATCAAATCCGCATGACGACTTACGACAACAAAGTCAGGTTAGCGTATTTTGTAAGAATTTTTTTGATCTGTCCCCCTTCAAAAGCAATGGTGATTTTTTCATCCCCCGCTTTTCCTTCACACGCTTTTACAATTCCTACACCAAACTGAGGGTGCCGGACCCTAGCTCCACGACGATAGGAGGAAGAATAAGCAACAGACTGGTCGTAGGAGTAATCAATCCGGACATCGTTGGATTTAGTTTTTGACTTAGTCGAAACCCATTCTTCCGGCTCTTGGCTTTCCCACAAAAAATTTGTTTTTGGCTTTTTTGTTTCCACCACTTCAATAAGATCTTCGGGAATTTCTTCAAGAAAGCGGGAAGGAAGGTGATATTGGGTACTTCCAAAAATCCGACGTTGGGATACAAAACTTAACGTGAGTTTTTGCATGGCCCGCGTCATCCCCACATAACAAAGACGGCGCTCTTCTTCCAAATCCCCTTCGCTATCCAGGGATCGACTATGCGGAAAAAGAGATTCCTCCATCCCCACCATAAACACACAAGGAAACTCCAAACCTTTGCACAAATGCAAAGTCATCAGCGGAAGACGATCAGCACCCTCTTCCATATTATCAAGATCAGACATGAGAGAGGCCTGGTCGAGAAACCCTTCGAGGGTGGGGTTTTCCTCCCGTTTAGCATACTCTTCCACCACGTTGACTAATTCCTCCAAGTTTTCCATACGTCCTTCCGCTTCCACCGTTTTTTCGTCCTGCAACATTTTCCAATAACCGGTTTTTTCATAAAGATGAGTCATAAATTCGGTGAGAGAAGTCAGCGAAAGAGTTTTTTTGTCATCCATCAGATTTTTAATAAGAGCCACAAATTGTTCCAACTTGGTCAGTGTACCTTTGGAAAAATCATGCCCCGGCGGGAGCGCTTGAAGAAGCGCCCATGCAGAAAGCCCTTGCTGAGAAGCCATCATCTCCAATTTTTCGATAGTTGTTTTCCCAATACCGCGTGCAGGAACATTGATAACACGTTTAAGACTCATCGCATCGGCGGGATTAACCAATAATTTAAGGTAGGCCAGCATGTCCTTAATTTCTTGACGATCATAAAATTTCATACCACCGATGATAATGTAAGGGATGCGGTTGCGCCTGAGCTCATCTTCAAAGGGACGTGACTGCGCATTGGTACGATAAAAAACTGCCATGTCGGCATAACGCCATTGGCTTTTTTCTTTAAGAATACGATTTACAACGTATTGAGCTTCTTCTTGCTCGTCATTTCCTTTAAATAAAAAAAGTTTTTCTCCCTCTCCATTCTCCGTCCATAAGGTTTTGCCCATGCGCCCCTTATTGCGCTTCACCACCGCACCGGCAGCATTGAGAATATTTTGGGTAGAACGGTAATTTTGTTCCAGACGAATGACTTTGGCTTCCGGATAATCGTTTTGAAAATCAAGAATATTGCGGATTTCAGCCCCACGAAATTTGTAGATCGATTGATCATCATCCCCAACGACACATAAATTATGGTGCGATCCCGCCAAGAGGGAAATGAGTTGATATTGGCTTTTGTTGGTATCCTGATACTCATCAACATGAATGTAGCGAAACTGCTGTTGATAATGTTCCAACGTAGCGGGAGAGGTTTTGAAAAGGACAAGAGTCTGAAGAATTAAATCCCCAAAATCCATGGCCTGATTGATTTTAAGTTTTTGCTGATACAGTTGATAGACTTGAGCTACCCGCTCACCTAAAAAATCGGTGTTTCTCTTGGCAAAAGTTTCGGGAACAAGTCCATCATGCTTGGCTTCATTGATTTTATAAGCCACCACTTTTGGATTAATAGTTTGGGAATTAAGTCTTAACTCTTCAAAGCATTGAGTAATTAGTTGTAATTGATCTTTATCGTTATAAACCGAAAAATCGGAATGATAACCAAGCACAGAAGCATTCCGCCGCAAAATTTTAAGGCACGCCGAATGAAAAGTGGAAACCCATAAATCCCGCGCGGACATCCCCAAAATTTTTTCAATGCGCTCACGCATTTCACCGGCTGCTTTATTGGTAAAAGTAACAGCAAAAATGGACCAAGGCGCCACCCCCTTGTCGCAAATCAGATGCGCCATACGATACGTGAGAACGCGCGTTTTACCAGAGCCCGCACCCGCAAGAATCAACACCGGGCCTTCCGTCTGCTCCACTGCTTCACGTTGTTTAGGATTAAGCCCTGAAATCATCATTCCACCGTTACACTTTTGGCCAAATTACGCGGTTGATCAACATCTGTTCCCCGAAGATCGGCAATGGTATACGCCAATAATTGCAAAGGCAGAGAAATTAAAATCGGCGCGATATACCATGTCGCCTTAGGGATTGTAATCAAGTCTTCATACTTTCCTTGAAATCGTGCATCACCTTCGGTGACTAACGCAATAATACGCGCTCCACGTGCCTTGAGTTCCTCCATATTAGAAATCATTTTTTCGCACACTCGGTCTTCAGGGGCTAAGGCCACAACTGGAGTGCCTGGTTCGATGAGAGCAATGGGACCGTGTTTCATCTCACCAGCCGAATAACCTTCGGCATGGATGTAAGAAATTTCTTTCAGCTTGAGCGCACCTTCTAAGGCCACCGGATAATAAACGCCGCGGGCAATATAATAAAAATCACGGGCATCTTTAAATTTTTCGGCAATAGATTGGATTGTAGTATTTTGGTCCAAAATACTTTGCATCATTTGCGGTACATGGACCAAAGACTTAATGGCTTTTTGAATGTAGGCATAATCACGATGCCCGGTACGCCGACCAAAATCGAGCGCTAGCATTAAAAGTACAACTAACTGTGTGGTAAAGGCTTTGGTAGAAGCTACTCCCATTTCCGGGCCGGCATTGGTATAAAGTGTTGCATGCGAGGCACGAGGAATGCTGGATTCCATCACATTACAAATGGATAAAACTCGCCCCCCTTGATTTTTAGCTTCGTGAACACACGCTAAAGTGTCCGCCGTTTCCCCGGATTGAGAAATAACAATGAGTAAAGTACGGGTATCGATAAACGGTTCGCGATAACGAAACTCACTGGCGGTATCCACACTCACTGGAATTTTAGCAATGGCCTCAATCATATATTTGCCAGCCAATGCCGCATGATAACTGGTACCGCAAGCCACAATGTAGACACGATTAATGTCGTACAGGGATGATTTAGAAAAGAGTTGCGACAAACCATCGAGGGATAAATCTAAACTTCCTTTAAGAACCCGCCCACGCAATGTTTCTTCTATAGCGCGCGGTTGCTCAAAAATTTCTTTCAACATGAAATGCTTATACCCACCTTTTTCTGCCATACAAGCATCCCAGTCGATGATCTTAGGAGTTTTTTGAGTAACAAGCCCCTGTTTATCGTAAAAAATAACTTCTCCGGCAGTGATTACAGCCGCTTCATGATCCTCCAAAAAAACCACGTTTCGAGTATAAGGCAGAAGAGCCGGCACGTCGGAAGCAATAAAATTTTCCCCTTTTCCTAAACCCACCACCAAGGGCGAAAATTTCTTAGCCGCATAAATACGGCTAGGGTCTTCAACATCTAAAACAGCGAGAGCGTAACTCCCTTCAAGAGAGCCAATACCGGCAAAAAAAGCGTCCTGAAAATTTTTACCCTTCTCCAACTCACGGCTAATGGCGTAACAAATTACTTCTGTGTCCGTTTCAGACTGAAAAATTTTTCTATCAGTCAAGGCTTGTTTTTTAAGTTCCTGATAATTTTCAACAATGCCGTTATGCACCAGTACAACACGCCCCATGCGATGAGGATGCGCATTCGTTTCGGACGGTTTACCGTGGGTCGCCCAACGCGTGTGACCTATACCAATACGAGAATCGGGAAAAGCCGAACCTATTTTTGCAACTAATTGGGATAATTTGCCTTCAGCCCGGTCGATAAAAACATCTTTTTTTTGCAAAACAGCAAGCCCAGCGGAATCGTAACCGCGGTATTCTAATTTTTTAAGGGAATCTAATAAAATGGGAATGGCTTTTTGGGAGCCGACATAGCCGACGATACCGCACATAGGTCATCTCCTTTTCCACCGCTTGATAATAGTTTGAGCCGCCCGGCTTAAGGCCAAACTGTGAGGAGGAACATTTTTAGTAATAGTCGAACCGGAACCAATGTAAGCCGACTTACCAACAGTCACAGGAGCAACCAACTGAGAGTCGCTACCGATAAAAGCTCCATCCTGAATAACGGTTTTAAATTTATTTTTACCATCATAATTACATGTAATGGTGCCAGCACCAACGTTCACATTTTTACCAACAAGAGCATCACCAATATACGTCAGATGATTAATTTTAGATTTTTCACCGATGGATGACTTTTTAATTTCAACAAAATTACCAACCTTCACTCCCGTTTTCAAATGAGTTCCGGGCCGCAAATGAGCCATCGGTCCAATAACGGCTTCATCACCCACAACAGCATGGTCCAAATAGCATCCTGATTTAATTGTCACCTTTTGGCCCACAACAGAATCACGCACAGTGGTATAGGGTTCAACAAAACAGCCGGAACCCATGACTGTTGATCCTAAAAGAGTACAGGGCCCCATGATTGTGGCACCACGGGCTACGCGTACTTCCGCATCACAAGTGATTTGCTCCGGGTTGATGCAAACAACCCCGTCATTCATCAATTCTCTCATTTTTCTTTGTGACATTTCTTGATTCGCCTTGGCTAATTCTTGCTGGGTATTAACCCCAAGCCCTTCGGTGGAATGCGCCAGACGATAATCCGCAATTTTTTCTTCCAGCGCGGCTTGGCGAATTAAATCGGTTAAATAAAATTCCTTTTGC
Source organism: uncultured Nitrospiraceae bacterium (assembly GCA_964592255.1). Taxonomy (GTDB): domain Bacteria; phylum UBA10199; class UBA10199; order UBA10199; family SBBF01; genus CAZQCI01. Next base: position 14,148 of record CAZQCI010000012.1, read on the forward strand.
ACATTGGTAGTTTTTATTTTTTTAAGCGCCTTTTTAAGAAACGGTAAGGAAACAACATACAAACCAACATTAACCTCGCGAATTTTGCGCTGCGCAGGCGTGGCATCTTTTTCTTCAACAATCGCTTCTATCACACCGCTGGCATGCCGCAAAACACGCCCGTAACCAAAAGAGGAAGACAGCGTCATTGTCGCAAAAGTAAGCCAAGATTTTTTTTGGCGATGCTTATGGATTAATTGGGACAAAGTAGAACTTTGGATTAAAGGCATATCTCCATAACTGATCAGCACATCCGTGATACCTTTTTTAATATAAGGCAAAGCCATCATCACCGCATGAGCTGTCCCTCGAGGCGGGTTTTGAGTAACAAAAGTGGTGTGTGGAAAATTTTGGCTAACTACCTCACGTATGTGTGAGGAATTTTTAGAAACAACTAACAGAGTTTGAACCACTTTCAGGAGCTTAGAATTTTCGAGAGGAGAAAAAACCATCGGACGCCCTCCAACCCGGTGCAATACCTTCGGGATATCGGACTTCATGCGCGTCCCCTGACCGGCCGCCAAGATGATGGATGCTAATTTCATGAACTTGATTCAATACTTCAACCCCACATCGAAGAAAAGCGTAAAATCAACGGAAGGACCAACGCTAGACGCATCTTCGGTAAAACCAATTTTGGTGAAAATTTTTTCTTTATTATTCTTAAGAGGAAACTCTCCAGCAATACCAAAAGTTAAGTCACAAATAGGCTCCCTGAGCTCTTCAATAACTCCATTTTTAAAAACCGAGGACATCACATCCACTTGAGCTATAAAAGAAAGAGGCGTGGATAAGTTAAATTCAAATGATTGTCCAAAAACAAAGGCCCCTTTTTTAACCAAAGGGGCTAAACGTTCATTATCCCCAAAAGACAAAAAACCCATCTGAGTAATACTATGAAACCAACGCCAAGATTTTTGAGCAATAAGAGAAAGCCCTACATCGGGTCGACGACTACCGGACCCACCATTAAGGCTCCCCGTGGGAAGTTTGATGACGCCATGAAGAGACAAGGCAGGGAAACCTTTGGTTTCATCCACAAAGTTGAACTTTTGATGCCATGTTAAATCACCCACTTGAAAACCTTGCTGAGACACCCGGTAAAATGTCTTACCGTTTCGGGTAATCCGATAAGAAAACCGACCATTATCGACAGTATCCCGCCCCCCGTTAGGAAAACCAAAGGCATGATGATACCCTTGAACAAAAGAATCCAAAAAACCACCGGAAGTGGATAGAAAAGGAAGTTCCAAACCCATTTGGATTCTGGGAGTGATTCCATAATCCACACGAAAAGCCGTACGATTAAGCTCCATATCTATGTCCACACCAAAACCTGTGGACGTTAAGTGGTGCTCAAACAAATTGCTGTAAGCATTTGATAAATCAAAAGACCATTCTCCTTTTTCTAAAACCGAGGTCGTCTCCATGGGGAGGGAAGCAAACAAAAGAAAGAACGGGTTTTGTGTACGAACAGGCAAAGGCCCGTGAACAAAATAATGTTGAGGATGAAAAATTTTCGCGTGGGCTGAAAGTGAAAAAAAATAAAGGAAAAGGGAAATGAAAAGAGTTTTTTTCAAAAAATCCATCCTATCTAATAATGTCCCGACCGTATTGAATCGGGATCCATGTTAAGAGAATGGAACCCGTATAAAAGTACTACGGGGTGACTATATAGACTCTAATGTTCTATGGATTCCAAATATCTTTCAGCGTCGATGGCAGACATACAACCCGAACCCGCCGCTGTCACCGCTTGACGATAGTAATGATCTTGAACATCACCGCAAGCAAACACGCCCGTCACATTTGTTTTGGTCGATTTTCCTTCGGTAATAATATAACCCGTAGGGGCTGTAGCGATTTGTCCTTGAAAAAGACGAGTGTTAGGCTCATGCCCGATAGCCACAAACAAACCTCCGTAAGCGACTTCGGAAACATCACCGGTTTTAACGTTTTTCAATTTTAAAGAAACTAATTTTTGATCCCCCAAAACGTCTTCAACAACCGTGTTCCATACAAACTTAATTTTTGGATTTTTGAGAGCACGTTCCTGCATAATTTTAGAAGCACGCAATTCCTCACGTCGATGCAATACATGAACTTCACTGGCAAAACGCGTGAGAAATAAGGCTTCTTCCATCGCCGTATCCCCTCCTCCAACAAGGGCTAACTTTTCTCCACGGAAGAAAGAACCATCACAGGTCGCACAAGCCGAAACACCTTTTCCCATTAATCTTTTCTCATTAGGTAATCCCAATAATTTAGCCGTGGCTCCCGTTGCGATGATCACCGTTTTGGCTTCAAACAATTCATCCCCCACCCATACTTTTTTAGGGTCGGCCTTCAAATCAACCTTTGTGACATCTTTGGTAATCAGTTCCGTCCCAAAACGAGCCGCTTGTTCGCGCCACAACATCATAAGTTCCGGGCCCATCACTCCTTTAGGAAAACCAGGATAATTTTCAACATCGGTGGTAATCATTAATTGCCCACCGGACTGATACCCTTCAAACAATACTGGTTTTAAATTGGCACGCGCGGCATAAATGGCCGCTGTCAATCCCGCTGGACCAGAACCGATGATAACAACGTTATGGAGTGTGTTTTTAGACATAGAAAATTTTCATACCAAATCATCGTAAGATTGCAATCACTATTCCGTTGCGTCCTTACTTAACTTTCTGTATTCTCATGTGAATTTTCATGAAACGTCTCTTTTCTTTTCTGGTCGCCTTCACTTTTTTCTTACAAAGTTTTCCTGCAATAAGTGCTGTTTTTAATCCTTCGGATCAGTTTTATACCATCAAGACGGCGCATTTCTTTATCCACTATCCTCATGGGGTGGAATCGGTGGCTCAAAACGCTTCTGAAATTGCCGAAACAGTTTATTCCAAACTATCAACCAAACTCGACTGGAAACCCTGGGGCCGCACCCACATGGTTCTTGTCGATCAAACCGACACGGCCAATGGAATGGCCACCGTCATTCCAGCTAATTATCTGTTATTATTTGTCACCCCTCCCAAAGCGGGCACATCGTTGGATAATTATAAAAATTATTTAGACATGCTGATCACGCACGAACTCACCCACATTCTACATATCGATCAGCATCACAAATTTGCCAATCCATTCCATTGGTTGTTTGGAAAAATTGTGGCGCCCAACGGTTTAACTCCCGGATGGATGCGCGAAGGAATGGCCGCTTGGGAAGAGTCGGTAGAAACAGGTCGTGGGCGTGGCAATTCCTCGTACAGCGACATGTTGTTACGCGCCTCTATTTACGATAACAACTTTCCCGCCATTGACCAGGCTGCAGGGCTTCAAAAACATTGGCCTGGAAGCGACAGCCAGTACATTTACGGCGTTAAATTTTGGCAATGGATTTCCAAAAAATATGGCGAAGAGACTATCGCTCAATACATGAAAAAATACTCCTCCGGTCTTTGGTTGTTTTCACTCAACAACAAAGCCAAAAAAGTATGGGGAAAAAGTTTTTATGTTTTATGGAAAGAGTGGCAAGATGATCTGCGTATTCAATACGCTAAAACTAAATCGGATTTAACGGAAAAAGGACTTACTTCTTTTAATACTTTCATCGATAACGAAAGCGTTCTTAAAACAATGACCCCTCAGCCTTCCGGCATTGGATATGCTTACCTGGAAGAGAGTATTGACGAAGGGGGTCGAATCGTTCTTTTCACACAGACTGGAAACCCACCCACACTCATTAAAAGATTAAGCGAAGGGCAAATGGCCTTTAGCAAAGACAGTGGCAGTGTGCTGGCCTACTCCTCTACTTCAGGGGTAGAGCCTTACACCGCCTATGATGAAGTTTTCCTCTACGATTTGCTCACAAAAAAAACAACGCGTGCTTATGAAAAAGCAGATCCTCGTCAATCGTTGCGTGCCACAGATCCGGACTTTGCGCCTTTTGATGGTGGAAAACGTTGGCTCGTGATGGTACGCACCCAGCTTGGAACCAGTAACTTGTACGCTTATGATATTTTGGAAAAGAAAGGTTATTACTTAACTAACGCTCCAGCCTATACAGAATTTGCCAATCCGCGATTTTCTCCCGATGGAGAAAAAATAGCCGTCTCCCGGCACGATCCCAATGGAAACCGCGATATTGTTTTATATACAAAAACAGGGGATGAAATTAAAAAAATTACTGACGATGCCGCCAACGATCACACTCCCGTATGGTCTCCAGATGGACGATGTGTTTATTATACGTCGGATTCAAATGGCATTTCCAATATTTATCGTTACGATACCTATTCAGCGCAAGTCACACAAATAACCAATGTCCTTACCGGAGTGTTTGAACCACAAATCTCACCGGATGGAAAAAAGCTTTACGCTTCTTATTACACCAGCCACGGCACTCATTTAGCTTGGATGGAGGTACCAGAAGTACCTGCCCCTCCTCCAGCGCCAGCAGTCACACCAAATTCTGATAGCACAACCGGGCAATCTGTTTCTTTGTTAAATTATGGAGAAGAATTAGATCAAAAAGTAACACCAGCTCCGTCTTTTAATGTGCCCAACAGTTTTGGAATGAATGAGCAAAGCCTACCGCACGCTCAACAAGAACAAGCTGCTCAAGCAGAACCGCAGCCAACGCAACAAAAAACAGAAGGATCTTCAAATACAACCGAAACTAAAACAACAGCACCGATTCCTCCCAGCACTTACACCTCTTATCTTCAAAGCAAACAGCCACCAGCGCTGGACGCCGTCAATTTAACCGGTGCTAAAAAATACAATGCATTTCCTCAAGTGCTGGTACCGCGCTACATCGTACCCACTTTCTCTACTTTGGACTCCGCTTTTTTATTTGGATTTTCTACCGGACGCTTTGATCCGCTCTACCGACATTCTTGGAATCTTTATACCAATTACCGTACCGATGCGAGTTTCTTAGGGGGAGGTGTTAATTATGCCTATACCCGCTACAATCCAGCTTTCTTTGCAGGGGCTGCGCGTTACGCACTTAACTGGGGAGATATTTTTGGCACAGGAGATGATTTCTTCGAAGACCGCGTTCAAGGGTATGTAGGCACCTCTTTCACTTTTCGACAATTACCCAACCAATCTTTCAGTCTTAATTATTTTTTCGAAACACGGGATAATTTAACCGATATCCCTGCCGGTTATACTTTGCCAAATTTGGCTCATTATGCAGGCCTACATTTTCAATACTTATTTTCGCGTACAAAATTTTTTCCAGAATCCATCAGCCCTGAAAACGGTTTTTTTGGGAAACTTGCTTTCGATATCACCGACTCCGCCTTAGGCTCTGATGACTTAAATGAGCAACGTATTTTAACAGGGGATGTCCGTTATTATTTTGAAATGCCGTGGAGCAACCATCACGTTCTCGGTGTGCGTGCAGCCGGAGGCTTTGCGTGGGGGGACCCTCAATTTGCAGGTTCTTTCCGTTTAGGCGGCCCATTTGGAGAAGGAAATTTGGCCGGATATAGTGACCGTTTGTTTCCTTTAAGAGGGCTTCCTGGAATTACTTTTGAAGGAGATCGGGCACTCTTGTTTTCGGCCGAATATCGGCTTCCCATCGCTGATGTGGAGCGCGGGATAGGGACACTCCCTATCTTCCTTAACAAAATTCACGCCGCTTTTTTTACAGATTACGGCGATATTTGGTTTAAAGGAGACAAAGACAACCAAGGATTTTTCGACAGCTTTCTGTTAGGCGCGGGTGCTGAATTGCAAGGTGATTTTGTGATCGGCTACGGGCTTCCCGTAACTGCGCGGCTCGGCTACGCTGTCATTCTCGCCAACCGCGATCGGATTGTAGGCTTATCGGATAGTTTTACAGGAATCCCCCTCACCAGCGGAACCTTCTACCTGCAATTCGGCACATCATTTTAAGAAGAGAAATTAACGACGCACCCATTCACCAATACGCTGAAGAGTAACAGGAGCTTGAGATTCCGCACGGCAAGCATACCAGCATACATCGCAATCGATGTCGCCAAACTTATCCGGGGAGTATTCGGTATAATGGGTCACACGAGGGGTTTCCGAACAGGGCTGAATATAACCATCGGGGGTCACGGTTACCCAACGTTGCCCGGCTTTACAACCACCGATTTTTTGGTGTTCAAAAAAGATAGGGACATGGTTGAAAAAATATTCGGAAGAAAGAATATTACGATTTTGTTTCTTTAAACTTTTTAATTCCTCAATCACTTCTTTCAAATGTACCTTTTCTTCGGGAGGAATTGTTTCGGTATCGTTATCCGCCTTGACCGCAGCATACGCGCTAAAAGAACTTTTAATTCCCCATTCATGCGTTTTGCGGGCAATATCAGCGACCTGATCCAAATTAGAACGCATGATGATTGTGTTAAGAACAATATTATTAAATCCTTTATCACGAATTTTAGGAATTAAATCGGAGATGTGATTCACTAAGTTAGGAATACCACGTACTTTGTCATGGCGTTCATCGAGATAGTCCATCGAAATAGTTAATTGATCCAACCCGGCCTCTTGAAGAGCCATGGCTTTATCCAAAGTCAACAACCCTGCATTGGTGATGATCGCTGTATAAATGGTGTGAGGTTTCACTTGGCGGACAATGTCATAAATATCGTTTCGCAGAAGCGGTTCACCACCATTAATAGACACAACAATCGGACGAATTTTTTTGATCACCGGGCCATAATCACGCAACCGCGGGCCTGCATCCATGGTCCAGCAAACACAAAAGTGACATGTCGCATTACAGCTTTTAATCACTTCCATATTCACCAAAACAGGCCGATTGTTCCAAACAATATCCGCATAACGAATAAACCCTTTTAATCTTTTGGAGGAACTTATTTTAGAGGCAATAGACATAATAATCAGCGTGGAACAGAGGATTCTTTAGAAAACCCTTCAGCCTTAAAAAGTTTAGAGGTAAGCAACACAATCCATGTAGCATTCGATCCAATTAAACAAAGCCAAAGAATGACTTTAAGCTGCCCAAATAACGCCAAACAGAAAAAAAACAGAGCAAAGAAATCGCGCTTAACCATGAATTGTATTTTGGCGAGAAACTTTTTGAAAAAACCGGCTTGATGAATATTACGTTGAAAATCCTTTTGAATCGTCACCAAACTCCCCGAGCCGGTATTACGAATCAGATAAGTAAACATCACCAACAACGTCATCAGCAAACCTAAAACCGTTAAAGTGCCCACAGGAGCAATGTGAGCATAATGTTGTCGGGACATCCCAATAATAACGGCAAACATATAAAGCATATAAGTGAAGTTATCACTGATCGTGTCAAGCCACTGCCCCATTTTAGAAGCGGTCATTTTAAGCTTAGAAACCTCCCCATCACAGCCATCCATAATGGAGGAAAGCTGAAAGAAAAACGCCCCCCATAACACCGACCAATAATCTCCTTTGGCCGTCAAATAGGCAGAAAGAATACCCACTAACGTTGTGATACCGGTCACATGATTAGCAGAGAGTGGTGTTTTTACAAAAAAACGGCTCATGAACAAAGAAATCGGCCGGTTTAAATTGCGAGAAATAATCCCATCGGTTGGCTTACGGCAGGCTTGAAAAAGTTGTTTTTCGGCAAAACGCAACGCCTCAGGAGTATCGACATCTTGCCAAAACCCATCACCAATATCATAAGCCCCCATCTGATTACGGGCCGCCAACAATTGAATACCATCTGATAAAGAACAATTGCCGTCTTTTTTCGCTTCTTCTAAAACATCAAATAAACCAGGGGAACATAAGAACATCCCGGTATCAATGGCATTATAATCTGTTAACTGCTTACCAATACGGCTAATGTGCTGACCTTCCACAACCACCTTAGTTGCATCATCCATATCGAAAATATCATTTATTTTTCGGTCCACCGCCAAAATAGCCTTCTGGCCACCCAAAGGAACCTGTTTCAAATTTTCCAATGTTTTGGGATCAAAAATATGGTCCGACATGAGTAAAACAAAGTTTTCTTTAATATAAGGACGAGCTGCTAATACGGAAATACCATTGGATTTCTTCCAATCATCATTTTCAACAAAACGCAGGGTAACTCCCAAAGAGTATTTCTGTAACTCATTGATAATAATGTCTTTTTTATAGCCAACAACAATGACAAAGTCACGAATACCGGCCTTTTTAGATGAAAGGATAATCCGTTTAATAAGAGACAAGCCTGCCAAACTACGTAGGGGTTTTGGGGCTGAATGGGCCCCTTCACTCAGTCTGCTCCCGTTACCGGCAGCAATAATAAGAGCGGTTTTAATCATGAAGGCCCCCTTCTACGGTAAATAAATAAAAAAGTCAATGAAAGGGACACCCCTCAGTCATGGATAGCAACCTAATGGTTTCTTTGACAAATTACCGATTGTTCTGTAAATCTTTAGTCCTTTATGCCCATTAAACTTCTGATTCGTGTCATCTTTTTTGTTATTGGGGCCTTTCTCCTTTATCATTTAATCCAAAAATTCGGCGCCGACCAATTGATAGGGGCTTTCAAAAGCATGGGATGGAATATTATTTACATTCTCATCATCCCCATCTTCTGGCTTTTAGTGCAAACGCATGCCTGGCAACTCACTGTGGAAGAAACTGGACAGCACATCACTTTTTGGCATCTCTTCTGTATTAAAATGAGTGGTGATGCAGCCAATACCTTTACCCCTTTAGGCTTTATGGGCGGCGACCCAGTACGTTTTTCGATGATGAAGAAAAAAATGCCCGGCAGCTTAAGTGCTGCCTCCATTGTACTGGACCGTACGATGCAATCTCTCTCAATTGTTTTTTTACTGATTGTGAGTTTGCTCTTGGCCTCCTTTTCTTTAAATCTACCTCACACGTGGAAAATTGTTTTTCCCATCGTAACAGCCTTGATGGTTCTAATTCTCTGGTTTTTCATCCATCACCAGAAAAACGGTTTTTTTGAAAAATTCTTTTTGAAATTACACAAACTGGGAATCAAAAAAAAGCTGATCGAATCTCTCTTGGAACATTTGGCCGAAACCGACAAAAGAATCTCACATTTCTACCACCACAACCGTCTGCGATTTTTGAGTTGTTTTTCCTATCACGTCACAGGTCGTTTTTTGGGTGTTGTGGAAATTTACCTTATTGCCCATTTTTTAGGGACTCCTTTAAGCTGGCTGGGGGCCTTATTCATGGCTTCCTTGGCGGTTTTGGTTAATATCCTTTTCGTTTTTATTCCAGGAAGCATGGGAGTCATGGAAGGGGCTTACGGCGCTTTGTGCTTGCTATTGGGAGTCAATCCCGTTGCAGGAGTAGCCATTCAATTAGTGCGACGGCTACGGGCGTTTTTTTGGATATCGCTAGGAGTCATTTTTATGCTAGCCTACTCCCCAAAAGCGCTTTATGGAAACACTCAAAAAAATTGAACCCCTAAACTCTTCCGGCTTTTCAGGAATGGTGAGCCAGTTCAATTGGATTCACTCCAAAATATTCAACCCTTATTTCGAAAAAGTCCGCTTTGACGAGCACGAAATTGAAACTCTTAAAAATTTAAGCCAAAACGCCACGCTGGTTTATGTGATGAAAAACCGTGGGCAATTGGAATACGGTTTTTTCAATCATTTATTTTTAAGAAAAGACATCCCTTTGGCACGCTTCGCCAATAGTTGTCACACCCTGTTTTGGCGGCCTTTTCGAGAAATATGGGATGGATTTAAAAAAGGGTTTTTGACCTATCGCCAAGACGCAGATGCTTTAGAAAAACATATTCTTAAGGGAGAGAGTGCCTTACTGAACTTGCAGGTGTCTCAGGAATTTATTTTTAAAGCCAGTGAAGATCCTCTCTCCTTTATTCCTCCATTGCTACGGGCTGCAGAAAAAAGTCAAAAGCCCGTTTATTTAATCACACAGCAATATCTCTACGACCGTCATCCTGGAAAAAATCGTAAAAGCTTGATGGACCTTCTTTTTGGGGAGAAATCAAACCCGGGTACATTTCGCAAGCTGTTACTCTTCATTTTAAGTTACCGAAAAAAAGCCACGGTTAAGTTTGGAGCCCCTTTTAACCTGCAACATTTCGTACAAGAACACCAAGGCCAATCCCCCCAAAGCATGGCAGATCAACTCAAGCAAATTTTGTTAGAACGTTTGGAAATTGAACAAAAAAGTATTACAGGCCCCACGCTTAAACCACGGGACTATTTTTTTGAAAAAATGCGCGCGGACCCTTTCTTCATTCAAAAAACAAAAGAACTTGCGGAACAAAAAGGATCTCCTCCCGAATTAATGCAAAAGGAAATCAAAAAATACTTTTACGAAATTGCCTCACACATTAATTACAGTTTTATCGC
>CAZQCI010000012.1:24536-34098 GCA_964592255.1 uncultured Nitrospiraceae bacterium
ATTGAGTGGATGACCCACACTATGTATGACGGACTGGATGTCGATACCGCGGGGCTTGCTAAAATCAAGGCCATTGCAGGAAAACACCCGGTGGTTTTGGTTCCTTCTCACAAAAGCCATATCGACTACTTACTCATCTCGCACATCTTTTATAATTATGACATTACGCTTCCTCACGTTTGTGCCGGTATTAATTTGAAATTTTGGCCTTTCGGTTCACTCATCCGTAACGGCGGTGGTTTTTTTATTCGACGCTCCATCCGGGGTAACGCCCTCTACAAAATTGTGTTGGAACATTACATGAAAGTCCTGATCGCCGAAGGTTACTCCATCGAATTCTTCATCGAAGGCACCCGATCTCGAACAGGGAAACTGCTTAAACCCCGCACCGGAATTTTATCAATGCTCATCCGTAGCTTTTTGGAAGGCGCTGCGGAAGATATTTATTTTGTTCCGCTATCCATTAATTACGAAAGAATTTTGGAAGCCAAAAGTTATGTGAGCGAAATGCAAGGTGGAGAAAAAGAAAAAGAAAATGTGGCAGGCCTCATTAAAGCTCGTGAAAACTTAAGCAAAAAATATGGTAAAGTATCCATTGAATTTGCCGATCCCATTTCTCTTAAAAACTTCATTGCTGAAAGACATATCATTCCAGAAAACAACCTCTCAAAAAACTCTATGTTAGGAGAGATAAGTGCGGAACCTGACACGGCAACCCTAACTAAAAACACCACCGAATCGATTGAAAAAATAAGAAAAGACATCAACGACTTTGCTCTTCAAATCACCTACAACATCAACAAAGTGGCCGAAGTCAGCGCCACATCTTTAGTGGCACTTGCGGGCTTAAGTTATCCTAAAAAAGGAATCCCTGAAAACCAACTTTTGGCACGTGCCCACCAATTAAAAGATTATTTGGAATACAAAAAAGTGCGACTTTCAAACGTCATCCGTCAAGACGAACAAAGAGCTTGCCGCAAAGCACTCAAACAATTAACAGAAGAGCGTATTTTAACCAAACATCAGGATTTTCATGAGATTTTTTACACCATTGAAGAGTCTCAACGCAGTATTCTCGACTATTATAAAAATAATTCCGTTCATTTTTTTGTCTCTCTAGCTTGTTTTTGTAAAATCATCTCCAATCAAACGGAAGTCGAATATTTCTTAGGAGATGTAGAAAAGAAATACGAAAATCTTAAAAACTTATTGAAATACGAATTCACTTTTAGTGAACGGACCACTTTGCGCGAGCATTTACTAAAAGTCATCGACTTTGCTTCTTCAAAAGGCTGGATCACTTACGAGGCTCAAACTCAAAAAATAAAACAAGGCATGTTAAGTGAAGGTACCGAATTTGGTTTATTCGATTCGTTACTCAACAATTTTTTTGAAAGTTATTGGATGACTCTTTTAGTCTTGAAACACACCTCTTTTGAAAAAACGGATAAGAGAAAACTGATTTCTATCATTTTAGAAAAAGGCCGCCCTCTTTATATGAAAGGAGACCTCCATTATCCGGAAGCCCTGTCCCGCTTTACAATAGAAAATGCCCTACTCAGCTTTGCAGATTTAGGACTGATCACTATGGAAGAATGAACATAAACTCAATTGGCCGATCAAGAAACCATTCAAAAATGGGAAACACTTCTCAAGTCTTTTAAGGAAACAAAAACAGGAACCTTCTACAGGCAGGTTGTAGAAGAAAAATCATTAGAACCAGCGGAACTTCATTAATCTATTGCTAATTACGGCATCCCTTTGGAATAAGTTGGAATCCATCTAAGCAAACCCTGGCTTACTACTGGCCGGGGTGACGTCTGATAAGAATTTTAGTGATTGAAAAAAATCCAACTGACGATACTGACAATTATTTAATCGCTATTTTCTTCGTCGAGTTGATCTTGGCAGGTATCCACACAATCTTCCGTTAAAAAACCACTACAATCGCAAGGAGCCACTGTAGCATCTGCTGAGGCAACCGCATCTTCATCATCTGTTAAAAGATTGTAGGGCTGGTCTTGACCACAATTAATGAGGAATGAAATAAAAAACTGATAGAAAACAAAGAAACCGACCCAAATGACTCTTTTCTTCAAGTTCATGATATGTTCCTCTTACTTTGATTATCGGCAACTTGCTTAAAAAGTTGCCCTCCATCACCTGAAAAAATAAGTTCTTTTTTTAAAAATAAGTATCCGATAATATTTAGCTTTAGACTAAAAACACCCCTCAAAATGAGAAGCCCTTTATAAGGGAGCAAGACTTTGTTAAGGATAGATCATGAAAAATGTTGTTCTCTTTGGAGGATCTTTTAACCCCCCACACAAGGCGCATCGCCAAGTTGTAGAGCATTTATTACGCAGCCATAAGTTTGATGAGGTGTGGCTGCTGCCTGTCTACGACCATCCATTCGGAAAAAATTTACCAGCCTTTAAGACCAGGCTGACGTTGTGTCGTTTGTTAATTGAAGGCCTTAATCATAGCAGAGTTTGCAGTATTGAAGGAAGCTTAAAAAAATCTCCTTCCTACACCATTGATGTTATTAGAGCTTTAAAGAAAAAATATCCGGACATTCATTGGACTTTAGCTTTAGGCAGCGACTGTAAAAAAGATCTAAGTCGTTGGAAAAACATTAAGCAATTAAAAAAAGAAGTATCGTTTTATTTTCTTCCTCGTCCTGGATTTGAGAAGTCTCCTTTCCGCAATATCTCCAGTAGTGAGCTACGTGAAAAAATAAGGGCCGGCAAAAAAGTATCTAACGACTTAATACCTGCTGTAGAAAATTGTATTCGGCAAAAAAAATTGTATATGGATGATCTCATTCGCAAGGTATGCATCATTTACAAAAAATCGGTGTATCAAAAATACATTGCCAGCAATAAAAATCCGCATTTAAAAAAATTATATTATCAAAATCATCCGCTCACCCGCCGCTTTCAAGCAGCACACAGGGCGCACAGCCACACACTGGAAGAGGTTATCCGTATTCTTCAGGAACACCAGATTGAAACAACTGTAGAAAGCCGCAAAGGTGAACGTCCTTTGACACATTATGACCTCATCATTACGGTAGGAGGAGATGGCACTTTTTTAAAAACTTCGCATCGAGTCGGCCACCAACTGATGCTAGGAGTAAACTCAGCACCTAAAGCCAGCGTTGGGGCTTTATTATCCACAAGGTGGGATGAATTTCCTGAAAAAATAAAAATGATTCTTCAAGGCCACTATCACGTAGCTTTATTTAACCGTATTGACATCAGCGTTAACGGAAAAAAAATTCAAGCTCCGGCCTTAAATGATGTACTCTTATCTCATCTGTCACCAGCGGGAGTCACTCGCTATAAAATTGAGATAGGAAACAGAAAAGAAGTGCAAAGAAGCTCCGGTATTTGGATGTCCACGGCCGCTGGTTCCACTGCCGCCATTAGAGCCGCAGGAGGCAAAAAAATGAACCCCTCTTCCGGAGAAATTCAATATTTGGTTCGAGAGCCGGTACGAGTAAAGGGGAAAATGACTTATCGATTAGTGAATGGTTTTATTAAGGAAGGTGAAAAAATAAAACTAACCAACCAAACCATTGAGGCCGCCTTGTATATCGACGGAACCCAAACAGTGATCCCTTTAAAATTTGGGGACAAAATTGTGCTACAAAAATCACTCTGTCCCTTGAGGCACATCCCCTAAATCGGCTGGGATATTATAAACACATATCACTCCCCCCAATAATACTGTGTCAGAACTTTGTTGAAGAAGCTGATTCCAACTAACCCAAACCGGTACAGTTGGGGCTGAGATCACACCGCTGTCAATGGCACCTTGAAGCAGGCTCTTCTCCGGAGTCTCCCCCCCCATCATCTTGCAGAGTCTGTATGCATCATCATGAGGCACCATAGCGGGATCCTGGCTACCAGGATCTGTTGGAATCATACTACTTGCTTCTCTAGGAATGGTCGTAAGAACAGATCCGCCACAATTCCCGACATTTCTTATATCAACACCCAACGTATTTAAGGGGTCAATTTCTTGAATAATTCCATGCCCATGATCACAGCCAAAACTTTCCAATGAATAAACCTGTTCTGGACTATTGGAAAGCAGGGCATAGGTGGATCGTGTCATCAACACGCTATCAATACACGCTTGGGGGCTGCCATCCTTATTGGACACAACATAAGTTCCATCCATACAGGGACCTTGTTTAGGATCTTTAAAATCTAAAGCAGGATAGTCAGCATCTTGCGTACTGGCACCACAGCTTCGGCCATATTTTACAGATTGGTAATAAGCCCTCAAAGAATCAGCATCGGCCCCATAAACTGTTTGAGAAACCCCATTACATACAAGGTGCATTGCAATAGGGTGGCTCTCTTCTAAAGCACGAAGTTGGTCTTGAGTTTCAAAACTAGGGGTGATGGTGACCGTAGTCCCATCCGATTGCAAAAACTCCATCGGCTGCGAGGATGCAGAATTAACTTGGGCCATAAACTACTTTCTTGGCCCCCTTCTATTCTTATTATCGTCAAAATTATTATTAAGTTTCTTTATTTTATAAAATTTGACATTTGTTCACTTTTTGTGAACACCCTCTCATTTTGAATTTACCAGAATGAAAAACTGACTGTTTTTGCCTGTAAAAATGACTCTTTTTTTGATTTTATTTTTCCTATCGAAAGAGCTTTTTTATTTTTATATCCAAAAAAATTAAAACTAATCTCACTGATTTTATTAGTTTATTTAAAAAATTCTTATTTAGTTCACATTTGTGAACTATCATTTCACTTTCATGGCATACTTTGCCTCTTTTTTGCATTTATTGGGCTCACTATGGGAAATGTCTTCAAAAAAATATTTTTTTCACTTCTTGTTTTAACCTTCATCTTAACCGGGCTTCAAGTTCATGCAGCGACTTACACGGTTAATACCAGCACCGACGAATACGATGCTTCTTGTTCGGACGGAGATTGCTCCTTACGGGACGCCATCCTTCTTTCCAATACCTCCACCACGGTTGATGACACCATCACGTTTGATCCTACCTACGCTCCTTACAACATCACCTTAAGCGTCATGTCTGGTACCAACAGCGATCGTAAAGGGGATTTAGATATTAAAGACAGCGTGACCATCGTTGGTTTGGGAGAAAGTGACACCATCATTAACGGTGGCGCCATCGACCGCGTTTTCGACATCAGTGGCAACACAACGGTCACAATGAGTGATTTAACTATTGAAGGTGGGTTCACAAACCAAAGCGTCATTGGACCGAACAACGTATACGGAGGAGGTATATCAATTCATGGAAGCTCATCAACCTCTCCAACACTTATCGCCAGTAATATTACCATCCAGAACAATGAAGCTGAATACAGTGGCGGTGGAATTTACTGCAATAATGCTTTAGTTCAATTAGATCATATTTCTTTTCTGTCAAACACAGCCACACGTGTTGAAGGAGGCGGATTATGGCTTTCTAATTGTGACAGCAGTACCGTGTCTTCTAGTCTTTTCGATAGTAATGTGGCTGGCTCAGACGGCGGTGGTCTTTTTATTCTTCATGCCAGCGACGTTCTTGTCAGTTATTCTTTGTTTTCAAACAATACAGCTATCAAAAATGGTGGTGCTATCAATGTAGAACCTTTCACCCCTCCTGGAAGCACAGCTTCTCTTTCTGTCGTCAATTCCACCATGGCCAACAACACCGCCGTACTGGGTGGAGGCTTGTATGTTATTTATGATTCCGTCATCAACTTGCACAGCGTGACCATCGCTGGAAACAGCTCAACAGATTCAAGTATAAGCGGTGCTGGAATTTTCAATGCGGGTTCCAATAGTACCATCAATATCAAAAATTCTTTAGTGGCTGGAAATACCTCCGCCTTTGCTGGAAGCGATGATTGTTATAACGGCGGCAGTGTAGGCACCCCTTCTTATTTCAACTCTTATGGTTATAATGGAATCCCTACTGCAACTTGTAATTATACCCCAGTATCCAGTGACGTCACCACCGAGTCCGCTTCTTTCGATTTAGATGCTTTGGCTGATAATGGCGGATCTTTGGAAAGCGTCATGATTGGGCCAGACAGTGCTGCCATCAACGCGGGTGACTGTTCCGCTATGGATACCTTGATCGATGCCATCACCGATGATCAACGCGGAGAAGCCCGCGACTCTTATTGCGATATTGGTGCTGTGGAAACTATTCCTACCTGGCATCCAGACGCAGATGGGGATGGCTTTGGTGATGAAAATGGTACACCTATCGTCACTGTTGACCAACCAGAAGGCTACTTGCTTAATCATACCGATTGCCAAGACAGCGACCCCGGCATTTATCCGGGAGCTGAAGAAATTTGTGACGGTGTTGATAACAACTGTGATGATGTGATTGACGAAAACCTCACCGATTGCGCCACAGCCACAATCGTTGATACTCCTGCCAGCCCCACTACCTGGTACAATGATGCCGATGGAGACGGTTTCGGCGACAACTCAATGACCACAACAGCGGTGGACCAGCCTGCCGGCTACGTCAGTGTTGGTGATGACTGCGATGATGAAGACTCTTACGTTTACCCGGGTGCAGAAGAACTGTGTGACGGTATTGATAATAACTGCGACGGCAATGTAGATGAAAATTTGGTTATATCCACTTACTACCCAGATGTAGATGGCGATGGTTTCGGTGATGCGTCCGCCGATATCAGCAGCACTATCGAAAGCTGTGATGTTATAGAAGGTTATTCGGATAATAACAGTGATTGTAACGATGCCGATCCTTATATTTACCCAGGCGCTGAAGAAATTTGTGATGGTACCGATAACAACTGTGACGGTACTATTGATGAAAATTTAGTAACTTCCACTTACTACCCGGATGTGGATGGCGACGGTTACGGTGATGCATCCGCCGATATAAGTAGCATTATTGAAACCTGCGATGCAGTCAGCGGCTATGTTGTTGACAACACCGATTGCAACGATAGCGACGCTGGTATTTACCCAGGAACTGAAGAAATTTGCGACGGTGCCGATAACAACTGCGATGGCGCCATTGATGAAGGCATGACCACAGGAGCCTGTGCCCCTGCTGAAACTCCGGCTGATCCTACACCGGCAACTCCCGATCCAGAGCCAAGCACTTCAACGTGGTATACAGATGCCGATGGCGATGGTTACGGGGACGCTTCTTCTCCAGTAACAGCCGTAAGCCAGCCAGAAGGGACAGTAACGGATAGCAGTGATTGTAACGATACCAACCCTGGCATTTACCCGGGTGCCGAAGAAATTTGCGATGGAGCTGACAACAACTGCGACGGATCTACGGATGAAAACTTAACTGTCAGCACTTACTATGTAGACCAAGATGGAGATGGCTTTGGTGACCCTAACAGCAATACAACCACAAGCTGCAGTACAGTGAGTGGTTATGTGACTGACAATACCGATTGTGACGATGTCGATGCTTTAATCTATCCAGGGGCTGAAGAAATTTGTGACAGTGTTGATAATAACTGTGATGGCAATATCGATGAAGGCATGACCACAGGAGCCTGTGCCCCTGCTGAAATTCCAGCAGATCCCACACCCAGTGACCCTACGCCTCCTGCTGATAGTTCAACACCACCAGAAGAATCTACGCCTCCTGAAGCAACACCTCCCGCTAGTGATCCCACACCCAGCACTTCAACCTGGTATACAGATGCCGATGGCGATGGTTATGGTGATGTATCTTCACCGGTGACAGCCGTAAACCAACCGGCAGGAACCGTAGCTGATAGCAGGGATTGTAACGATATAGACTCTTTTATTTACCCAGGGGCAGAAGAAATTTGTGATGGTATCGACAACAACTGTGATGGAGCCACAGATGAAAACTTAACCACCAGCACTTACTATGTAGACCAAGATGGCGATGGCTTTGGCGACCCTAACAGCAACACAGTGTCCAGCTGTGATGTTGTCAGTGGTTACGTAACTGACAACACCGATTGTAACGATACAGACCCTTATATTTATCCGGGCGCTGAAGAAATTTGCGATAATGCCGACAACAACTGTGATGGAGCCACTGATGAAGGAATAGCTTCATCCTGCAATCCAGGAAACGGAACACCTGCATCACCTCCTGCCAGCACAGGAACCAACGGCAGCACAACCAATAACGGTACAGGAAGTGGATCTGGTATAGTTAATGCCGGATCAACTACAGGAGGCAGTACCGGAAGTGGCCAAACCACAGGTGAAGCAGGAAGCGAACCTTCCGCCACAGGCAGTAATCAAATGCAAATTCATGGTTCCGCACAGGGCTGTTCGCTACAAGCATCTGATGCTAGCACTCAAGGAACCATAACCATGATGTTGTTATTTGCTTCTTTCCTAACAGTTCTTCTCATTCATGGACGTCACATGAGAATGGTTAAAGGGATTGCACTGTCAGTAAAAAAATAAAATTCTCTGGGGATATTCCTTAAACAACCCATCGGGGTTTAGTTTTTTAATTCTATAGTAATTCGACTTTTGCCGAGTACGTCAGTGCCCGGCAAAAGTCAGATATTACTTATGGTTGCACAAAATAGACTGTACCAATTGAAAGTTAATCAACCATAGTTAAACTCTTCACCTTCCCCGAATTGATAGAGTCGTATAGGTCATCCCGGCCAAAGCCGGGATCTATGTTTCAACAAGCCACAGAGTGGCAAGCCACATTGTGGTAGACTCATCATGTTCAGAAAGACTGGATTCCGGCTCACTACCGCCGGAATGACGGATTGGCTTGTAGGCTGCCTTGCTCTGGACAATGTCTTGACGAGTATAATTTGCGTAAGGTTTTTGAAGTAAACTAAGGCTGGAACAAAACACTGGTTCACAATTGTGAACTTTTCTGTTGACTCCTGATTTAAGTCTATAAGATAAAGTTATTCCTCCCCATCAAGGGTGGGAAACGCACTTTTCCCCCCTTGATGGAAGGGGGTCAGTTGAATTTTTAAAAACTCTTACACCAGAATATGCTAAAAAATTCTTCTTTAACTATTCGGCTGTTTTGAAACTCTCTTTTTGTTTACCATTGATTAAAATTCTACCTACATCAACAGATTCTCCTTTTCCTCCAGCCTTATCCATCCAATCCATAGTTTGATAAATACTTTTTACAGCTGAAGCTGCAAGTATGTTTTGCACAGCAGTCATACCAGTGATTGCATTAGAAAGAGACTCATTGCCTACAACAGCTCTTTGAGAAAAACGAATCCAACCTGTTTGAGGGTCATAGAGCGTCTCTCCACTTAAACCAATGACAGTACCCGCATCTATATCATCAATATAATCCTGAATATCTTCATCGTCTTTATTAGGGAAAATATTTTTTAATACGGCTTTATTTTGAGGCTCGCTTAACCAATCCTGCCATAGCTTTTCAGTTTCTGCATTGGTTTTCCCTTTCACAAGGTCCCATTTAATTTTAAGAGGGGTGGTAGTAGTTGCGGGTTGTTCCGTATAAGAAAAAACCGCGGGAGCCCTCATACCATAATCTTTAAGGACATTAATACCCCATTTTTTTTTC
>CAZQCI010000013.1:0-3796 GCA_964592255.1 uncultured Nitrospiraceae bacterium
GGCTGGCTTTTTAGTAAACCCAATTAATCTGGACGATATGGCCCACGGTTTAAAAACAGTTTTATCCAACACCGATTTAAGACAGGCCTTGAAAGAAAAAGGATTAAAACATTCTCAGAATTTTCTTCCAAAAAAAATTGGGCAGCAATTGTTTCAATTATACGATGAGGTCCTTCAAGCATGAGACCAAATATTATCATCAGTTTAGGGCAATGGATGGCCGTGTTGGGACTATTAACTTTTACCTTCATCATCACTCTTGCTTTGCTTCCATGGCCACGCTTAGTTTTTAAATTAGAGCGATGGATGGCAGACATGGCTTTAAAAATTTTTCAGATTGAAGTCGTTGTTAAAGACGAAAACAACGGGGCCTACACGCAAGCCAACAATATTTTTGTTACGCTTAATCACACCAGTTTGATGGAAGTTTTTATCGGAATCCGAGCCATTCCCAGAGATTGTAAGGTTTTGACCAATATCGAGTTTGCTTTAGTACCGATTTTAGGCTGGTATACGGTTGTGTTAGGGGGCCCTGTTTTGATCCGACAATGGAAAGCCCAAACACTGCGGTCGCTAGAAAAAGCGGTACAGCAGTTAAAAAAAAATAATTTATGGATGTCGATTGAAGGCTTGTTTAGTCGTAACGGTAAACTCAACCCGTACAAAAAGGGCCCTTCTCTATTAGCGCTTCAAGCCCAAGCGACGTTAGTCCCTGTTATTTTTCAAGGTGCCCGAGACAGGCTCGCCTACGGAAAATGGCGGGTCACACCAGGCATAGTCACCGTCATTCTCGCCGAAAAAATCATCACCACGAATTTAACACTCGAGGACAGAGACAGCCTCACCATCCAGATGAGAAAAACCGCTGAAGAAAAATGTGAACAAATCAGAATTACGGGCCCCAGTAGTCAAAATGAAAAATAGTTCCTTCCTGAATACCAATTCCAACCCAACGAAGATGGGAATCTATCAAACCTACTGTAATTATTAATCTTTTTAATTTATTCAAAAATTAATCTTGATCTTTGACCCTAAAACAGCAAGACAAGTTTTTTTGACATTTAAAAATTAAAGGAAATTTTATGACGTCTTTTATAATTCGCCGTATTACGTTGATCCCTGTCCTAATTGTCATTTTTATGACTAATGCTAAAGCTGACACTGTAATATTTGACGTAAATGATATTGACGACGAGGTCACAACCACCTCCTCTCCATGCAAGGATAAAGCGAGTGAAGGATGCACCTTAAGACAGGCCATTCAAGAAGCTGGAGCGGACGCAACCCAAGATTATATTTTTAATTTGGAAGCAAACACTTATTGCCAGTCCAAAGTTTTCAGTATTAGCGGCTCTCTTTTACTTTCTTTTGTTGGGGTTGGAGATGAAGACGGCGATGGCACACCTGACACAATCATCGATGGCGGAGGGAGTAGCACCAGCACATGTGGAACCGGATATAGTGGAAATGTTTTTGAAATTTCAGATAACAGCTCAGTTTTTTTTCAAGGCGTTGAAGTGAAAGGGGGATCTTTAGCTAAAGGAGGGATTGTAATTAAGGGAAGCGAAGTCTCTTTCACTGATAGTTTAATTGATAATAATAATGGCTCAAACGGGGGTGGGTTTTACGCGGAAGATAGTTTAGTGATTTTAGAAAACACCACAATCAGCGATAACGAAGCCGACAATGGCGGCGGATTCTATGCACTTCGCTCGAACATCGAAGCCAGCTCTTCCACTATCAAAGACAACACCTCAACAGAAGATGGCGCAGGATTTTACATGGGAGAAGAAAGCATTGGCGATTTAAATTTGTTGACCATCAGCAATAACAAGGCGGGAGGTTCTGGCGGTGGTTTTTTTATCGACACCTCAACTTTAAAAGTAAATGAAAGTGATTTTTCTAATAATGTCGCCCTTGAAGACGGAGGCGGTTTTAGTGCCGAGTCTAGCACCCTCTCTGTGGATACCATCACCCTTAATTCAAATGCAGCTCGTAGTTCTGGAGGAGGATTTTTTGCTTTAGAAAGTGAAGTGAGCTTGAAATACACCACTATCAGCTCAAACAAGGGCTGGGGGTATGGCGGTGGGTTTTACGCCAGCATTAGCACTATCGATTTTGACTCGGGCACAATAGCAGACAACACAACCTCCACACGGGGGGGAGGATTTTATTCTGATCAAGGAGTGACAAAATTTAAAAAAAGTACTCTTGAAGGCAACACAGCCCAAGAATATGGTGGCGGAGCCTTTAGTGCAGGCTTGGTAGATAGTCCTGATTATCTAATTTTTACGACCAGCACAGTCTATGGAAATCATGCCGATGTTTCAGGAGGGGCCATCATGAGTGAATACGGAAAAGTAATTCTCTCCGCTTCCACCGTCATCCGTAACACCTCTGATGGAGAATATGGCGGCATTTATGCCAGTTATTCCCCTGTTTTAATGAAACATTCCATATTGATGGGAAATAAAAAATCGGACGGCTCGGCTAGCGATTGTTCCGGATCAGGTGGTGCTTACAGCTCTGTATCTTATGGATCTAATTTAATGAGCAGTGATGCCGCTTCGGGATGTAATTATACCAGCAGCGATCTGATTCGAAGCTACAGATCTATATGGTTTAGCGTACTTGGAGATCACGGTGGAGATACAGAAACATCCGCACTCCAACTAAGCACCAACCCTGCCCTTGACGCGGGAGACTGCGCTGGCCTTGCTTATAATACCAGTACCGATTCTGTTGCTCGGTCCAAACTAAAAACAGATCAAAACGGCACCACTCGGCCAAGTAGATCTTGCGATATTGGCGCCGTTGAAGCAACATGGGTTGAGAGCCCTTTTTAATAAGGTAAATCTCATAAAAAGAAAAACCTATGAACCTGAAAAATCTGTCTACCGCTTGTTTAGTTATAGTCGGCAGTTTGATTTTCAGCGTCACCGTTTATTCGGAAAATCTATCTCCTCAAGAAGGTTATACTACCCGGGAAGTTTTAATTTTAGGAAGTTACAAAGACTATGCCCAGGCGGTGAAGGTAGCACAAGAATTAAAGCAAAAAACCGGGAGTGGTTATTCTAATCGGGGTTTGATTTACGACACAAAAAAAGGGCTTATCTGGCCAGAAAATTCGGATGCTTTCCCCGGAGAATATATGGCCCGCCGTTATAATGACGAATGCGGGCAAGAAACTACTTTTTGCATTACCGTGGAACGATCCGATGCCTATTCCGGTTTTCGCCCCGACTACTACATTATCGTCGGCGGCATTTACGACCAAAACACTCCAGAAGCAAAGCAAGGTTTGAGTTTTTATAAAAAAACAGTCCCAGACGCCTACCTGAAGAAAAGTGATATCTATATGGGATGTAGAAGCTAAAATAAAGAGACGCCATTGTCATTTTCACCTGCACAAATAAATCTAACCAGCAGTGTGGAGGCGCCGGGAATCGAACCCGGGTCCAAGAAAGTTCACTCATGATCTCTACAGACTTAGTGGTGTATTAAGTTCTGACTTGCGGGTATTCCCCATCCACAGGGACCCGTAAGCGAGTATGCCTTTGTTTAACCTCTTACCCGACAAAACCAAAGTAAGAAGCGATCCCAAATCGTTTACGCCCGCAGGATGAACTTGGGAGATTCACCCTGAAGACGGTGCCGCGATTAAGCAGCAGCTAACTGAGCATCGTGATCGATGTTGGCAGTTATTAGTTTTGAAGTCGTTTAACGAGTGCCTTCAGCTCGGCCTGCAACCAGTGAGGTATTACAATCCTGTCGAAACCTTGTCGCCCCCAGATTT
>CAZQCI010000013.1:3806-33541 GCA_964592255.1 uncultured Nitrospiraceae bacterium
ATGGCGCCACCTCGGGAAACCTTGACCAGATTGGGTTTCTTTTGATAAATCAAAAACATGACCACTCAAGAACATCTCATAATCAAGCTCAACAAAATCTTTAATCCAACGCATTTGGAAGTGATCAACGAAAGTAAACATCACAGTGTCCCAGCGGGTTCGGAATCTCACTTTAAAGTCGTAATTGTATCGAAGAGTTTTGAAGGAAAAAAATTGATCGAACGCCAACGCGCTGTTAACGCTACCTTAGCCACAGAACTAAAAGAAAAAATTCACGCCCTGACGATGACAACGCTTACACCGGAGGAATGGACAAATCGGGGAGAAAAAGTGGAGCCCTCCCCGCCTTGCTTTGGGGGCTCTAAAAAGTCATAACCCCCCTGCATCAAAAAAAGACAATTTAAAAGATCAACTCAACACAGCTTAACTCTCTCAATAATCGTTTACTCTAAATTGTTTGCACAATACCTTCTATTTTTCTTTTTGCCTCGCCCACCTCATCCTTATCCCCTTTTAGCAAAAAAGTTTCCCGATTATCATTCCATATCAACACCAACCCATATCTAGGAGGCATTTTTCGATACCATAAAAATTTTTCTTTTAGCCCTTTCACTTCATTCCACCCTGTTTTTTTGACCTCCACAGAACCCTGACTCCATACAATCAGCTTGGGATTATCAAATATTTGAACCTGACCCCACGTGCTTTTTGTTTTTTTGAAATAAAAAAAGAGGACATAAAAAAAACAAAAACTCAGAGGCGCCAGCACAAGCAACGGCCATTCTATTTTAGAATTGAGAAGATAAAAAAAACCAAACAAGCAATAAATGGAGTTGGAAAGAAAAAAAACACAAAGAAAACCAAGCCCCGCTAAAGCCCAGCGCGGTTTTTTGGTTTCAAAATCAACAATGGAATGAGGCAAATTCATCTCAATGAATGATACGCACAAGGATACTACAATCTTTGGTGGGCCTTAAGAATCATCTCTTCTGTGGTTTTCCAGTCCACGCATTTATCGGTCACCGAAACTCCATATTTTAATTGAGATAAATCGGCAGGAATGGGCTGGTTACCTTCAAACAAATTACTTTCAATCATAAAACCAACTATAGACTTATTACCTTCGATAATTTGCGTTAGACAATCGTCAAACACCTTAGGTTGAAGACGATGGTCTTTATTAGAATTGGCATGCGAACAATCCACTACAATTTTATTGCGTAAACCTTGCTTATTTAATTCAGCCTCACATTGCGCAATGCTTGGCTTGTCGTAGTTAGGCTTGTTGTCCCCACCACGTAAAACAATGTGAGCGTAAGGATTTCCTCGTGTGGCAAATTTTTGAATTTTACCATCACTATTAATACCCAAAAAATGATGCGGCATTTTGGCGGCCTTAAGCGCATTCACTGCCGAGGTAATGGAACCATCCGTCCCATTCTTAAAACCCACCGGCATGGAAAGACCACTCGCTAGCTCCCGATGCGTTTGCGATTCCGTAGTGCGCGCTCCAATGGCCGCCCAACTAACAAGCTCCGCTAAATACTGAGGAGTAATAGGGTCCAGCGCTTCAGTCCCTGTAGGCAGCCCTAATTCTGCCAGATCGATAAGAAGCTTGCGGGCAATTTTTAAACCTTCTTCAATATGGAAGGAATCGTCCATGAAAGGATCGTTGATCAAGCCTTTCCACCCTGTTGTCGTCCGCGGTTTTTCAAAGTAAACCCGCATCACCAAAAATAATTTATCTTCCACTTTTTTAGAAAGCGCCTTCAAGCGTCCGGCATATTCTACAGCAGCTTTTGTATCGTGAATAGAACATGGTCCTACAATAACAAAATGACGCGAATCTTTATTATCCAAAATATTTTGGAGAACTTGCCGGCTTTTAAGAACTAACTCCAAAGCCTTGTCACTAGCCGGCAACAGCGCACTTAAACCGTGAGGAGAAATAAGATCGGTACTTCCAGAAATATTAACGTTAATCAGTTTTTTCAATTCGTTCATGGGTTTATTGTACCTGCAAAATGAGTTTTATCCACCCTTAAATACACATGATCATCAATCCAATGCTGGTCCCAAAAGGAAACCGGGTCGGTCTGCACCCCTTGATTAAGCAGAGAGAAATGAAGATGATCCCCCCCAGCCAAACCCGTCTGACCACTATTACCTATTTTCTGATTCTTAGAAACCATTTGTCCCACGGCCACATCCATAGAGCTTAAATGACCGTAAAGAGTTTGCAGACCATAACCATGATCGATGATGATAGTATTCCCATAAATTCCCAAATAACCGGCAAACACCACTTTACCAGAATTACCCACCGTCACGGGAGACTGTTCCGTAATCGCTAAATCAAAACCCAAATGAACTTGCTCATCAACTTTTTGGCCATTATAAATATAACTACGATAATCTGCAAAATTAGCTTCCACTGCGGCATTGAGTAAGGGCTTAAAAGCATCTTTCCAATAAAATTGTTCCTCTGACTTTTGAGACAATTCCTTTAAAAACCCAGCATTCTTTTTACGCAAATCACGATTCACCATCAGAAAATCATCAAGAGGTTTCCCAGTAGTGTGCAGTTCAGGCGTATTATTGATGATGGTTGCAACCTTCGTTTGAATAAAGTCATCGCTAACTGGCATGTCACGATGTCGATATTCTTTTGGAAAAAACTTTGATACAGGAACAGAAGCCTTACCTATATTACCAGCCGCATCAAAGGCCAGCAGTTCTATTTTAGAGTCCGCAGGCAAATCGTAGGCGTACGTCAGCATAACAAAACGATTCCCAGAGCCCTCTGGAGAAGCGGGAACTTTAAAACCTTTAAACTCATAGGGCCCTACCTGGCAACCAGACCAAACTGCATCGGGAGAAACTGTATACGTCATCACCTCAGCAGCACCCTGATAAATATAATGTTGCGATGAAGTAAGACTAATTTGTGGAGGACTAAAATCCAAAGAAGCAACCTGATTGATCTTAGTCTTAAGTCCCCATAGGGAGCAATCCTGAGCCACAGCTTCCAACTCTGCAGCCCCTTCCGTAAAGCCTTGAGAGACCAAATCCAAATTTTGTGGAGATAATTCCCAATTTTGATTTTTAACTTTTTCTGCAGAAGAAGCCTGACGAGAAAGAATGATTATTTTTTTTCCGTTTTGTGACAAGGTTAAACTAACAGAACAAATCCCTTTCGATTCATTAGTCACTACGGCTTTAAGCCCACCCGTTTTACCTAAAGAAATAGTATCGGTTGCTCCGTAAGATTTACCGGAAGAAGAAGCCTGCAAGACAAGATGCGGTGCTTTCCCAAAAAGACTCACTTTTGAAAAAAGAAAAAAAATTCCCCCTACCACCAGAACCAGCACAATCAAAGCCACGAGTCGCTTGATTAATTTTCCGCTCTGAGAAGAACTATAATCTCTATTCACTAATTTCATAAGATTTCCTTTTCGTTGATGATTAAAACCCCCAACATCATCCCGGTAGGCTTTCCCGACGGGATCCCCTTGGGATAAGCCAGATCCATAATTAAACCAAAAGAAACCTGGGGCCTCGCTTTCGCGGGAATGACGACTACTTTAAAAAAAAAATTCACTCAATCACTTTCTTCTTTTTTCACCTCATCACCATAAGGGCAATGACGACAACCTTGATGGCAGCAAAATCCACGCTTAAGAAGGTAATGGTCCGTAAAAACCATCAACCCTTCCTCATCAAAATAGTAATCAATTCCTTCTTGAAGTTCGTTCATTATCTATTTTACTTACCTGAGATTTAAGATAGAGTAAACACCATGAAAAAAATTTTGGGAAAATACGACTTGCTGAATGTATCTTTTCTTTTTCTCTCCCCGTTAGCCGCCATCATAGGCATCGCTTGGCTTTATCATCAAGGGGAGCCTCACTGGGGCAGCTGGGTTTTGGCCTTTATTATGTTGTATGCCACTGGCCTTGGAATCACAGCCGGTTATCACCGACTGCTATCCCACAAAAGTTATGAAGCACACCCTGTCATTAAAATCATTCTTACTCTTTTAGCCGGAGCCTCATTTGAAGGATCTGCTAAAAATTGGTGCAGCGATCACCGCACCCATCACCAATTTGTCGATACGGAAAAAGACCCTTACAATATTAAAAAAGGATTTTGGCATGCCCATATGGGCTGGATTCTTTTAGCCTTACCTACTCCACGGACTTTTGAAAATATTAAGGATTTGGAAAAAGATGCCTTCATTCGTTTACAACACCGTTATTACTTTCCATTAGCTATTCTTGTCGGTTTTGCTTTACCAACAGCCATTGCCGCATTGTGGGGTGATGCCTGGGGTGGTTTTTTTATCGCAGGAATGGCGCGTGTAGTTTTTAATCACCACGCCACCTTCTGTATTAACTCTGTCTGCCATGTCTTTGGGTCGCAGCCCTATTCCACCCGCCATAGTTCGCGTGACAGCTGGATTGCCGCTGTACTCACGTACGGCGAAGGGTACCATAACTTTCATCACGAATTTCCCACCGACTACCGTAACGGATTAAAAGTCCATCATTTCGATCCGGGTAAATGGCTGATTGACGCCTGTGCTAAATTCAAACTGGCTTGGAATCTTAAAAAAGCACGACCAGAACTCATTCTTAAAAGCCGACTGGCCGTCCAACAAGAAAAAATAAACACAGGTCATTTAGAGCCCCTCTTTAGTAAAACCCGAATACGGGTGGAAGAATCTTATCAGCGTTGGATGGAAATGAAAGAAGAGTACCGAAATTTAAGAAAAAGAAAAATGGAAGCAATGCATTTAAAAATTGAACACGTCAAAGAAGAGCTCCAAACCGCCCGTGCCCATTTTGAAAAAACTTTTCAAGAATGGCAATTACTAGTTAACCAATATTCGACAGTCTAACCTCCACGTCAGCCATTTAAGTTCTCAAGCACACACGCGCTATCATTGGATATATTCTAGGATGGAAATATTCAAAATTATACGGCTACAGCTAAAGTCCCTGCTCCCTCAACTAGAGGCGCAAAAGTGATATCGGATTGATTATCTCCCTGCGTGGGGACAACTGATGGGGTTACATCTTCTATCGCTAGTGTCTGCCCTGTAATTCCAGACCATAAACCTACAAGACAATCAGGCCCTTGGTTGGCCGCATTTAACAAGGCATCCACTTGATCTGATGTAAGGTTGTTGACAAAATCAGGATTGGCCAGTTGGTCATAAATAAAAGAAATGTGTTCGGAGAAAAACACATACGTCTCAACAAGAGAACGAAGTGCGTCAACACCTGTTGTTCTTTGAGTAGGCTTGGCAGAAGTCACTACCCTAACTGATGCCTGAAGCGAAGCATGAGATCCTTGACCTCCTCCATGCCCTCCGCTGCCGGAACGGGATGTGGGAGCTACTGGATCCAGCCAACGAGCCACTCCATTTTGCTGCACCCATTGACGCACTTGGTGATTTTCGTTTGCGTCATAATGATTCTCTCTCAATTGAGCCAAACGTTCTTTTTCAGGCAGTCCAATATTCGGTTTACCCAAAATACGAATAAAACGCTGAAGGTTCTCTTGAGGAATCTGATCAAACACAAGGCTTAAGTCATGATAACCCTGTAAACGATCTTGCTCTTGAGTGTAGACGGAGCGTGATACCAATCCTTCCAACACTTGGGCCCTAACAGCCCAAGGGGTTTGATCTTGCAACATTAAACCAATAACCGATTCCGCAAATGTCTGGGCCAAACCCTCACGGCGGCGCTCATAAACAAACAAGGCCGCTTGCATCATATTCTGCGCCACACTCCCCACTTCTTCAGAAGAGGCCGTAGCTGATGAGGCCACATAAGTCCTTAATCCCCAAAGCATGACATAACCAAATGCCGTATGATGCACATCACTGGAATTAAATTGGCTGAGTGCTTTATGAATGACAGAGGCTTGGTCATAATTGGTCATGAATTGAGTCAACCAATCATCTAAAGGGGCCATATCCAAATTTAAACTGGATGCCGGGTCAAGCCCGGCATGACGACTCTCCGTTCTATCAAGAGAAATTCCCTGAGTTTTTTCAGAAGGAAATAAGTATTGATTGGGGTTTCCAGGCACACGCTTATAATAGGCGTTAGTAATGGAAACATTTCGGCCCAGAAAATTATGGGTTTCAGGATCCGGGGATAAATCCACTTTAAAAAAGTGGGTTTGGCCCTTAGCCTCCTCAAAAGTGGGCGGCAAATGGCGGAGATAAATACTCACACCGTCGGAAGTTTGAGATATTTCCGTCTTAACAATGCTGGAATCAAAAGCATCTTCTCCTTCTACGCGCCAACTATCATCAAGAACACGGACAATACGGCCTTCAGCATTTAATAAAATATCAAAACAAATTTCTGCGTCAGTCAAATGGACGGGTCTAAAAAAATAACGGTAAGCATGAAAACCAGGTTGTAGTTGGCCCCGTTCGGCATAGTCCCCTGAAACATCTTGAATACGTCCGCCACCTAAGGCTTCGGTTGCAGCCCTAGCGCGTTCAAAAGTAACACGCATAGGCCATTGCGGGGGGGCATAGAATGTATCCAAACCCAATTCAAAGCCGCGCAACATGCGAACCTTAGGATCGCCCTCATGGCCAGGGAGAGTCTCAAATTCCATTACATAACGCCGTCGATGATTTTGAGGATGCACTAAAACCACCGTATCCCCAATGCCACGCGCTACATTAAAAGGGGTTTCATGCCACTGATCAGGGGCGTCTTTATACTCTTCGCGATAACGCACCTTCATCTGATTCCCCATGGGAATAGGAATAGAATCTAAGGAGGAAGCCCCCACTTCGGACAGATGCGGCAATGGATACTCCACCTGCAAATACTTGCCCGTCTTGGCTCCGGCAGCGTCACGTTCCGCTAAAGTCCAACGATAAAGAGTTTTCCCATCTTCTTCAACGCGTTGACGTGCCCCTTCAATTTGAAAAGTCTCCTCTGTTTCGCCCACACGATTATATAAGTCTTCGAGGCGCGCCCGAGCGATACGCCCCCGTTTTTGAGGGGAAGACCAACGCACTTCAGAGCTATCCTTCTTCAAAGAAGTTGCGTCATAAAAACCAAAAAGTGCGTCATTTTTTAAAAGCGTATCTACAGGACCTGAAGCTACCCCCTCGTAAGACATCAAATCTAGAGTACGAACAAGTCCTTCTCCTTCAAACGGAGCAAAAAGATTAAGACGTTGTTGAGAGGAAGTAGGCCTTTGGTAGGTGGATGGAACATAAACCTGAACCGTTTTACCCGTCTGAGGGTCAGTCCCTACAAAACGAATGTTCAGTGGTTCACCACGCCGCCCATTGGGATCTAACACCCAAATAGGTAAAGCATCGCTTCTGGAAGATTGATAAGGCTGAATCCACACCTGCATCAGCACACCATGACCATTGGTCAGCCACAAAGGAATAGGATGAAAAGAAGGAATCTGCTGTTTGCGATCTTGATAAAGAGGATATTGCTCCAACAAAGCCTTAAGTTCTTCCTGGGCTTTACGAAAACTTTCGATGCTTTCAGGTAATAATTGAAAATCACTTCCCCCTTCGGACAACCAGGAGTCTATCAA
This sequence comes from uncultured Nitrospiraceae bacterium, assembly GCA_964592255.1. GTDB lineage: Bacteria > UBA10199 > UBA10199 > UBA10199 > SBBF01 > CAZQCI01. The sequence continues at coordinate 11,403 of CAZQCI010000013.1, forward strand.
ATGAACTATGGCAGATTTGTTGCCGACTACAGCATCCGGCAAAATCGTTTGCATGTCTTGCCAATCTTGCTCATTCACCAAATACGGAAGTAACGTTTTATCAGCAGCCTCTAGCGGTCCTTGAATATCAACAGGCTTGGCCGTTAATGCGGTTTGTCTATCCTGTTGAAACAAGTAACGACCGATATCACGCTCGGGGTCATAAACGCTGGGGGCTTTTCCCGGCATCTGAAAAACAGATCCCACCCATCCATCTTCATACAACCAATCGGGAGTCGCTGTGAGTTTACTTAAAGACGTGTAAGGAATATCTACAAAACAGGGCTTATGTCCGGGCAAAACACTAGCCCTAAAAACTTTAGGATCGGCTCCTGGGGAAGGATCCATTTGAACAAAAATCAAATCATTGCCACTGCCACGACGATAGCCTTGAAAAACTCCGGTCAATTTAACTCCACTGGCATCCCCCCAACTGATTTCAGCTCTTCCTTCTTCAAAACTCAACTGATTGCCTTCCGTAATCGCATTAAAAGAAATCCAGGCCCCTTCTTGTTCATCCGAAAAAAGAGTTACTTGAGCCAGCCCCAACTCATCAACATCCCATTGTGGAGCAGACGCATAACGCAAACCGCGTTCTTTAAGCTCTACAAGGCCGGCTGCTTGGGCATGAGCATAATCTCTAAAACCACTGATGGCTTCACGCTGACGGCGGATCAATTGGGCGCGGTTAGTACCCGCCACTTGATGCAAAACAAAAAACCCTCCTCTACCGGGAAGAGGCAAAGAATAAAGTCGTGTTGTTCCCGGAGGCACTGGAACCAGTTGATGGGTTAACGGCCCCATTTGATAAAAGAGAGTTTGAATTTTTTGGCCATTCCATTCGGCATGATGATCCAAAACTTGCCGCAAACCTTCTGTGCCCGCAGGACGCCACCGGAGCGGGTCTCTCAAATCGGTGTTGTAAATAAACTCTTGTTCAAACAAAAGAGGAACGCCATTGGCAACAAGCTGAATACGAACCGTTCGGGCCTGATCACTCAGAGGCGCACCAGATGTCCTTGCAACATCAACTCGTTCCGCTACTTCCATCATGCGATGCATGGAATCCAAAGTAGGATACAAAACGGTGTCGGAAGATAAGGAATGAATGAGTTCCGCCAGACGACTATCTTTGGCGAAACGAGCCCGTTCCAAATCCACAGGAAGAAACGATTCACCCCGAGGCCGTGTGGCACGTACACCCAATAACGGCGCAGGCATCGTTATTTTCTCTTCTTCCGTCAATCGCACAAAGTCGCCGGGCACGGTTGCTTCTACCAATTTTGTGCCAACCATTTGGCCCGCTCGACAAGTTAAACGATATTCTAAAAGTTGATCCCCCTGACGAACACGCGTTCGAAGGACATCCCCTTCCCGTAGAGGTGTGGTCGGCAGTATTGTCGTTTGCAATCGGCCGTCACCAACCCAAGCAAGCCCCTTGAACAGATAGCCCCCATCTTGAGGCACACCTATCCATTGCAATTGGTCAAAACCTCCCAATTGAAGATTACTGGAGGCTTGCCAACCCTTCTCAGCCAATGAAAGAGACAATTGGCTTTCAATGGCACCAAAAGGAAAAATAGATGTTGTTACGGTAAAAGAAGAGCTCCAAGCTTGATCAACTATTGAAGGGTGAGATTTCAAATTAATAACCGTGCCATCCTTGATCAAGTCGATGGAAGAAATCAGAACTTGCCCCGCTTCTTTTTGCTGCCACGTCGCACGTAAGCGTGCTTTTTGTACGGGTAACGTTAATTCAGAAACTTGCACCAGATTTAAAGAGACATCGTCTGCCCCCGCAACCGACGATAAAGAAGCGATGTAAACACGCCGATCCAAATATTGATGAGGGCGATCTTGCCAAGCTAATTCAAGGGGTTCATTCCAACGATAAGTTCGTTTCTCTGAAAGAGGGAAGGCTGTTGTTTTAGTACCAACGCTCCAACTGGCCTCTTCAAGAGTATACTCTCCTGGCTTTTCAACCTTTAACTTCACATGAATGGTTTCACCACTAGACAAGCGATAACGTCTATTTTCGTAATAAAACCCTGTTAATGAATGTTTGTAGGCCCCCTCCTGTGATTGAGAGGTTTTTTCTTTATCCAGCACACGCGTCAGGGTCATGGCATAATCACGACTAACTTGAACCCCACGAGGTGAGGATGAAGATTGAAGCCCATTCCAAGTTAAGGAATGGCTTGTAAGCATTTTTCTATCTTGCGTATTATACCAATCCCAAGAATCTTCCGTTAGATTGGTTGGTCGTTGATGAGACCCATTCCAAGTCAGTTCCATTTCAGATAGCCGAGCATCCGCAACGCAACTGGAAAGAGAAACCATTACCACAGATCCATCGGGGAAAGTATAATCGACAAGATCATCATGATAAGGATAGTTGTGTAGATCAGGCTCTGCGACAGTCCCCATAGCTTGAGGGGTTACGGGGTGATAAGCCAATCGGGCTTTAGCTTCAGTAGCAGCGTTAATAAAGTCTACAAGAACCTCATCGGGAGTTGTGTCATTTCGGCTTACTGTGAGATGCCAAGACCCCGTGGCAAAAGAAATAGTAGCGTTGTATACACTAAGTATGTGAGCAATAGCCGGACCAGCATAATGCAAACTCGCCAAATAACGGAGGCGATCGTCCCAGCCTGGCACATCGATGCGTCGAGCCAATGCATCAAGCATAGAGGATAAAGAGGCATCTGTGTTTCCACTAATTGTTAATGATTGAATCTCCTTCCGTTGAGGGATAGTTCCAGTAATTGAAAAATATTTGCCGATCTTGAAAGAAAGACGCCTAGAGGAAAAAGAAAACTCCCCAACCTCTTCCCCTGCTTCAACGAGCTTGTATTTATCCCCTGCTTTTAATGGATTCCCTAAAGTATAGGTATAAGGAACACCTTTATAAAAAAGTGTGACAGTGCCACCTGACCTCAGAGTTTCCGGCTCTTCAAACTGATAATCAGAATCATCTAAAGAATAGCGGGTTCCCGTAGGATAGGACACAACCCGACGTTCCACATTCATCGTCAAGCCTTGCGCATCAATGCTGGCAGCTTTATCGTCATAATGAGCAAAGTCTGGTTGATATTTTTGAAAAGCGTCATAAGCCCTTTCGATAGGGTCATCAAAATTAACGGAACCAACAGATAAAGACTTGGCTGCAATTTCTGCCGGCTTAGGATAAACCTTGGTAAGTGCCACACCAGCAGAAGGAGCCGGGTCTGGCGCTCTGTAGAGACGATGGGTCTTCCATGCTGTTTGTGGTAAAAAACTACCTCCGGTGTTGATTAAAATATTTGTCCCTTTAATTGTTATGCGGGACCCCTCTCGGCGAGTATCAACCAAAGGAAACCAACTAGTATGCGTTAAACTATTAAACAGTTTTGACTCTTCAGGAGTCAGTGTTAATTTATGAGAAGCTCCCTGAGCCGCTTCTAAGATTTTCTGAACAAGAGGAACCGAAGCCTCATTGAGAAAAAGATAAAATAATTCGTGGGCAGTCTCCATACTTTGCCCACACGTCAACAAACCTAGTCCTGCAGTGTCTCCCTGAAATAGAACTACACGATAAGTAAGGCCTGCATGCCCAGACTCACTAACAGTCAAATCTAAAACACCTGGCTCAGTACCTTTCAACTTTTTAAAAGCACCTATGGTCAGCTCACCCATGGCTTGACCAGGAGGAACCACAATCTCTTCCAGCATATGAAACTCTGAGGTCATAACGTCACTCGATTGACCTTTTTGATGAGAACAACGAAGGACAAGACCATTATTGATAACAACAGGGCCTGGACTTGTACCCGCTTCCGAAACAGCAAACCAATGCGGGGACGTCAATTTAAAATCAGCAAGTTGCTGTTCTGCAATGTTCAGACGGTGATCTAATAAGGCCGCTTGTCTCATGGCTTGTACAACATCCTCATGATCATAAGAGATGACCCTGGCTTTTAATGATCCGTTGGAAAGAGCTAAAAAACAGATCCTCTTATCGCCATCAAATAAAAGAACAAATCGCCCTAGGGATCTGCTTCCACAATAAATCTCTACTACCCCTGGTTCATCCCCTTGCAACTTACTAAAGTTAGCAGCCGTGATTTTCGGCATGGTTTTACGGCTGATAGGCTCTGTTATAGGTTTGGGGGAAGGTGCAATAACTTCCGGTCCTGCTTCATAAAGATTAAAAACACGAGTTGGACTTGCCGCTCCATCAGAAGTTTTTGTTGAGTCGGTTAGATGAATATCCGTACCTTCAACACGTATAGCAGGACTACGGCCTTCTTCAGGAAACACCTGCATCCATTGGCCCGGTTCTCTTAAAAAATTAGCAAAGTCAGAAAAATCTTTATTCTCAATAATCGCATATTGTAACTGACCTTGCTCTACAGCTTTGAAGGGGGTTGCTCTGAGAAATGTATCAGGAAGAATACGGAACATCCAAGATTGTGTAGTCGGATTCAGAAGCAAAATGCCTTTTTGGCCCTGTTTACTTGTAAAAAAAACCGTTCGATACAATACGCTTGTATTGTTTCTATCTATAGTAATGATATCCAAAACCCCGGGGTCACCCCCTTTAATTAATAGAAGAGTGCTGTTATTGATGACTTCGAGGGCTTTACCAGTACGGGAATAAGGAAGAGGTAACTGCATGTGGGCCATTGTTTGACCTGTCTCCGAATTCACCATAAGAAAAGAATCTTCATGAGGAACAAATGTTACGAAAGAAGCAGGGCTCTCTTTCTGGGTACTATCAACAAGTACCTGACCCCGGGCAACGTCATCAATGGAAGGTAATCCTAATTGTCTGACAAGGGAATAAGGCAAAGCCGAATCTAAATTATAATAAGTCCGCTTGTCCCCCGCAAGTGGAGTAAAAGTGAAAACACCCCTTAGCCCAGCCTGTTTCCTATATGAATACCAAGTAAATTCACGTGTGGTTTGGTCTGGAGGGGTCGATGATGTGTCTTTGCCTTGGACCTTGGGTTCAGCCAATACCTTACCAACCGAATTCAAGCTAATCCCTGAACGACTTTGACGAATGTATTGAATTAATTCTTTATTATGTTCTGTATCGGGAATGAAGGTGGAAACCACTTGGCTACCCTCAACAGACAACAGGAATAAACCAATATTAGGACCCGATTGAGCAGCAAAATAAATATAAGGTTTTCTTGCAATATAAAAACTACCCAAACCTTTACTTTGGGCATAAGCCTCCAGCTCAGCCGCGGTTTGGGGGATAGAGCGAGAAGCTCCTGACGCTAAAGTGGCTTGTTGCGGAGAGGGGGCCTTCATCGTGGTCAACACTTGACGTTTACGTACATCAATGACTTTAAAAGTATCTCCTTCTGGTAAAAATAAAACATACGGTTGATGATCTTCGCCGACGCGACGACTTAATAGCTGCTCCACACCCAAAGCCATTTCTGTAGAAAAAGTAACAGGCTGCGCAGCTGAATTATCTAAACTCGCATAATGATTGATATTTAAACGGCTGAGAGCAGTAGCTGGAACAAATGGGAAAAACCCAAGTTGAAATACTGCCTCTCGCTCTCCACTTTTGTAAAAAAAACATCTAGGGTTGGATGCTGGATATTGTGCCTTGTGACTACGGAGATTAGTCCGAACTCGGTCATCCGCGCTATCAGTTACGTCTTCAAGCCCCTTTACTGACTCTCCTACAGGAGTTGCTCTTATGAAATGAATGATATCTCGATAATCTGGACTGTTTTCAAGAAATTCAAAAACTAAACCTTCTCCTTCAATAGAAATAAGACATAAACCTATATCCGTTGCTCCTGTGGCCTCAAAATAAATATAAGGTTTATTTCCAACATAAAAAGTACCGGGCCCTTTTGCAGAAATATAAGCGTTAAAATCTTTTGCATTTTGAGGGATAGAAAAAGTTGCTGGAACAACCGAAGGAGGTGGAGACGATGGAGTGGATCCCACACGTACACCTCTTCCTTTGCTTGGCCCAGCCGCTTTTGCTCCCTGCGGGGGCGGTAGAGCGACAGCTTCCGTTAAGGGAGCATCGGGGTTAAGACCTAAAGCAGCCACCATAGGATCGCTCAAATGAACTGCCATCTCACCATCGATAAGAGGAGTACTAGCAGTTGCAGAACCTCTAATGGAAATTCCTGACGGAGTTACTATAGTCAGTTTTGGAAGTTTGCTTTTCATATTCCCTCTGAGGTTTTGTAAAAATGCCTCCTCACAAGGAAAATAACCACCTTTCTCACTGTCATACTTTAAAATAATAACTGTCATTGTATCAGTAGCCTTTAGACATGACATGCCTTCAGTTGCAACACGGCCGGGGGGATTAGCAGGGTAGATAAAAATGATATCTTTCAGTCTGGTGTGCTCAATCACAAAAGGCCCCGCTCGATACAAATCATCCCCTTGAGAACCTCCTTGTTTAATAAGTTGAATGGGATAAGTATGCTGATAGGGGATTCCTGTTAACCGACTAAATTCAGGAGTCAGTGGAAATCCCATGGTGGCACCAGCAAAGGGATCTTGCCCAGGGTAAGTAGGAGGTCGGGTGATTTTAATATTAGAAAATAAGGCACGAAGGTCGACTCCCACAGTACCCGCAGCGCCAGCAGAAGACATAACAAATTGCCTGCCTGCTATTCTAAAATCCATAATGGGAAGCGGCAAATTAATCGGTTGATCTTGTGTCCCTTCGGCTATGCTTGCAGATGTTTGACGATCATAAAAAGAGAGAGTCTGTCTTTCTAAAGAATAAAAAGCGACTAAATCTCCAACATGATAATACAAGCCCTCTTCCGTTTGCCTGAAAAGAATGAAAGGATACGTTCTAAAAACGGCAGGCTCTGTATTATTTCCCTGGGGTACTGGGGCTTGCCTACTGGCACTTTGAGCAACCGGGCGATTTAGAATATATGTTTTTCCCCCTACGGTCAGAGTGACCGCACGCACACGGTATTCCCCAGTACCGGCACTAGCATCTTGATAACCGGTTGTTAAAAAAGGATTAAAGTCAACAGTGACAGGAGTATCTCTCCCTGGAATAGCAAGTGTAATCGGATAAACAACCTGTGTCTGTTGACCAGTACTTTGACCCGCTTGCACACGAGTCGGTAGATACGGATCCTGAGGTACAGAGTTAGTAATATAGCGGCTATTTCCTGGTAACTGAGTCTGCCGAATAAGATGAATAAGGGCACTCGCACTCTCACCCTCATTTTTTAACATCCCCACCACAAGATGACCACTTTGATTAACGGTGATAAGACCAATACCTTCATCAGGAGAATTTAATTCCAAAAAAATAAACTTTTTTCCATCAATGTAAAAAACACCTGGGGCCTGATTGCCAATAAGAAAAGCAAATTCTTTGATTGTAGTTGGAATGCCATCAGCCGGTAACGAGCGTTCGTCTGCAAGATCCTCTTTTTCTAAACCTTGTAAAGCTGGTGGCAATACTCCTGAGTATGCTACTTTCATCCTTACAATATATTGCTTGAGCGCTTCTAAAGATTCTCTGTCCCCATCATTTCTCTCTAGAAATTGGTAAATGTGATGACGGCTAATAGGCTGATCGAAAGGAAGACTAAGAAAGGCACGAATTCTTTTTTGTAATTCTTCCGAAAGAACAGGCTCAGGAGGAAGCGGCCAAGGAACAGACGATGTAGATACGGGGAAAGAAGGAACCCCTCCTGCCAAAACAGCGGCGGCGGCTACTCCAACAGCTGCTGGCTGTGATTGAGTCAGCGCCGCTAAAGCTTTTTTGGCTTCTTCAGCCAAAACATCCACAGGAGGCGACCCAGGGCTATCCGCATAGGCGGCAATGACAGCAGCCTGCCTTGTGCTAATAAAAAGCTCTAATGTATCAACATCAATGGGTACCTCTGGAGCTAAACCAAAGTCCTGACGTATCGTACGATCTAATCCAGGGGATAATGTAGGACCCGCCATAACTGAACCCTTTTTAATAATTTTGAGTATTTATCGCTGTTTATCTAAAAAAGTTGCTAAAAAATCGATGGAAAAATAACCGTCCGAAAATCGAACTCTTTTTTCAAGTTGTACTTCTTATCTGCTTTTTAAAACCAACTGAATCGTTTTTAGCCTGGCATAGGTCTTGCTTTATTCGGAATGTGAATCTTCATCTCAATCAACTCAAGGCCATTGAAAAAATGGTGAATGCCCGGATGGGGCGCTATGGAAATTTTTTGTTGATGATGATGGTAGCCGCTGTATTGGCGTTACTAATTATCCCTCTTCCAGCCTGGTTTTTAGATTTACTGTTGGCAATGAATATTATCGGGGCCGTCACCCTCCTATTGGTTTCCATCTCCATACGCGACTCCTTGCAACTGGCTTCATTCCCTACTTTATTGCTGATGGCAACTTTGTTCCGCCTGGGGCTGAATATTGCTTCCACACGGCTCATTCTCACCAAAGGGTTTGCGGGTGACATCATTTTAACTTTTGGAGAATTTGCCGCGGGAGGCAACCTGTTAGTGGGAATGGTCATGTTTCTTATTCTCACCATCATCCAATTTATTGTTATTGCAAAAGGGTCGGAGCGTGTTGCGGAAGTGGCCGCGCGTTTTACGTTGGATGCGCTACCTGGCAAACAAATGAGTATCGACGCGGATTTACGTGCGGGGCTTTTATCCCAAGAAGAAGCCAAAACACAGCGCAACATGTTGCATCGGGAATCAAAAATGTATGGCGCCATGGATGGCGCAATGAAATTTGTCAAAGGAGACGCCATTGCCGGAATCATCATTATCGGCATCAATATTTTTGGAGGCATTCTCATTGGAGTGTTGCAACAAGGGATGACATTGGTCCAGGCGCTCAACACTTTTGCCATTCTCACTATTGGCGATGGCTTGGTCAGCCAAATCCCTTCTCTTCTGGTTTCAATCACAGCGGGTTTTGTCGTCACACGCGTGGCGGATGCCAAAAGCGAGCAATCGCTAGGCAGCGACATCGGCATTCAATTAACCTCCGAACCCAAAGCGCTACTGAGTAGCAGTGTTTTGGCTTTTTTCATCGGTTTTATTCCAGGATTTCCAACAGGCCTCTTTGTGATGATTTCCCTGTTTCTTGCTTTTATCGGTTTAAGCATGATTCACGCTGTTAAAAAACAGCTTCTCACCCCAGCCCCTGTACACGATTATGTCGTGGAGGAAACAAATCAACATGATGGTTTAGGCCTAACCCTCCCCTTGGCTTTGGAAGTAGGGCCAGAATTATATCGTATTTTTCAAACCGATACGCGTTGGGTTCAGTTTTTTGGAACCCTTTACCCCAAGCTTCAAAAGCATCTGTCTTATCAAATGGGTCTTGTTTATCCGGATTTAAAATTAGTGATCAACGAAAGTTTGTCCCAAACATTTAAATACCGCATCCGCATTCACGAAATACCGGTGGATCATGGCATTCTCTCCCCACATCAATGCGCTTACTTAGGAGAACAAAGTGCGGTGGCTAAACTACAAATTGAAACTCCCCAAAACAGCGGGGAAACAGTTCACGGCACTAAAGTAATGATGTGGGACGTACAAAAACAGGAAGAACTCAATCGTAAAGGCTTAAATACTTTTGGTCCGGAAGAAATGATGTTGCGCCATTTAGGAAAAACGCTTCTGAAACATTCGGCTGATTTTTTAGATATTCAAGAAGTACGTCATTTGCTGAATCGGGTTGAAAATAGTTACCCTGAATTAGTGCGTGAAGTGGTGCCAAAAATGATGTCGATTCAAAAAATGACAGAAATCATCAAACGTTTAGCCGAAGAACGAATTCCTATTAAAGATTTGCGTCTTATTCTGCAAACATTAGCCTGTTGCCAACCGGAACAGAAAGACCCGGTCACCTTAACGGAACAAGTCCGCATCGGCTTGAAACGAATAATTACTTTTATGCACGCCAAGGAAGGAAACCGCCTGGCTTTGTTCACCCTTCACCCCGACATTGAGGAAGAAATTTCAAAATCCATCCAAAAGAATGGATCCGAATGTTTTTTAGCTCTGCCACCGGATCGGGTCCAAGCCATCACCGAGGCTTTTCAGCAGTCTTTATGGAACAACCAATGGCATTCACGCGACTGTGTCGTACTCACCAACTTGGAAATCCGCCGTTATACCCGAAAAATTATTGAACAAGAATTACCGGACCTCTCGGTTCTTTCTTTTCAAGAACTCGATCCTAAAATCATCATTCACCAAGTAGGTGAAGTGGCGTTACAAAGTTAACAAAAATTATAGAATGGCTTATTGATAGGGGCTAAAGAGAAAGTGCCAAGGTTTGAGCTCCTGTTGCAAAAGGGAGTATAGTTGGAGAAAAATCTTGAGACCCATCCGTCGATGGTTTCCCTTCTTCAAGAGCTATTGTTTGACCTGTAAAAGAAGTCCAAAGGCCCAAAAACACCCCTGGACCACCTTGCTGAGCCGTTTCCAGCAATAAAGAAATTTGATCTTCACTCAAGGTACTCACAAAATTAGCATCATCCAATTGATTCATTATTTTTTCCAAAGCAGAAGAAGATGGGAAGGAAGAGAGCAGAAAACGTAACTCGCCTAACGGGGAGGTCACTTGAGAAGGCGACCCGTCCTGCACAATCGTCACGGGTAAGACGAGAGAATCAGTTTGATGCGCACCTCCACCGGAGGAAGGAGTCCCTTGTCCGGACTTTGAACCTGCCGCCTCAAGAGGATGGAGCCAACGAGACACCGGGTGAGCTTCAAGCCATTGACGAGCCGGATGAGAATTATTGCCATCATAATATTGGCGTGTCACATCAGCCAAAATTTCTTTTTCTGATTGTCCAATATGGGGCTGCCCCACCACACGTAAAAATCGCGTACGGTAGGCTTCTGGCAATTTGTCCAAAACTAAACTTAAATGCCGATAATCTTGTAACAACTTCTTATTTCCTTTTTGTACCGCTACATCAAACAGTTGCGACATAACCGAAAAACGTAAAGTGGAGGGGACTTCTGACGATAAGGTCAAACCTAAAATCGATTCAGAAACTAGCGCGGCTAAATTTTCTCTCCTTCCTGCGTAAACAAACAATGCCGCCTTAGCAAGGCGATCCACAAACTCGTCCATTTTTTCTTGAGAAGGAGAAGAATCCACATAAGTACGCAGACCTAATAACAGAACATGACCAAAGGCAGTATTTCGCACTTCACTTTTGCTTAAATCATTTAAGGCTTTTGATGTTTTACCTTCAGGAGCGTACGTCTTAAGAAAAGTTGTAAACCAGTCCTCTAATTTGTTAGTTTCAGCACCTGGAAAGCGTGTTACTTTTTGAGATGTATCTTGGTCAACACGTCCCGACAATGTCATCCCTTCAGCTTTTTCTGAAGGAAACAGATATTGATCAGGGTTTGTGGGAATGGCGCGATAATGTACTTTATCAACACTCACCTGATGGCCCAAAAAGTTATGAGTTGTCGGATCTGGGCTTAAATCAACTGTAAAAAAACGGGTCTGTCCAACCGCTTTGGAAAGAGAGGGAGGAAGATGACGGAGATAAATACGAACCGATCCCGGAGACAAGGCTTCTTCATCTGTCCCAACCTGAGTGACTATTTCAGTTTTAACGAAATCCGTATTAAAAGAATCAAGTTTTTCATCCTGCCAGCTTTCATCAAATACTTTAACAATTTCCCCTTTTTCATTAAGTAGAAGATCAAAGTGAATTTCCGTATCTTCTGGTTCGGTCAATTTAAAGAAATAACGATAAACCTGCGCTCCTTCACCTAAAGGAAAACCCGCCTCTTGATAGAGGGAAGACATATCTAGAATACGTCCCCCACCAAACGTCTCTTTTTGTGATCTTAAACGTGAAACAGCAAAGTGTATTGGCCACTGAGGAGGAGAATAAAAAGCATCTAAGCCAGATTCAAACCCACGTACTAAAGACACTAACGGTTCTCCTTCAAACCCAGGATCATTTCTAAACTCTACAAGATATCGCCTTCGCTTCTGTGTAGGATGAACTAAAATAAGGGAATCTCCCCGTCCTTTATAGACTTTAAAGGTCTCACTCACCCATTGATCAGAATCAGCGGCATAATCTTCACGATAACTCACCGTCATCTCGGAGCCGACAACGACAGGAATAGAATTAAGATGCTCTCCTCCTTCTTCCGAAAGATGAGGAAGGGCATATGCAAGACGTAGCCATTTGCCCGTATGAGTACCGTCTTGTTCTTGTTCAGCCAAAGTCCAACGGTAAATAATCGAGTCATCTTGAATTATCTCTTCACGCAAACCATGCACTCTAAAATTTTCACGGGCTTCTTTTACACGCCCACTTAAATCAGTGAGTCGTCTGTTAGCCATTACCTGACGTTTTTCAACGGACGACCAAACACGAGTTTCATCTTTCCGAAGAGCGGTTCCATCATAAAAAGCAAAAAGAGCATCTGTGTCACACTCTACTCCTTTAGTTTTTTTGTTAGTTTTGTCTTCGTAAGAAGTCCATTTTAAGCTTTTCAATAAAGCACGAGAATCCTCTGTTGTGCCATCAAACAAATTAAGAGTTTGCGCACCAGAACTCATTCGTTGGTACTGCGCCGGCACTTGTGTCTGCACATAGCGACCTGTTTGAGGGTCAATACCAACCATTCTCACGCTCATAGCTTCAGCACGACGACCTTGAGGATCTAAAACCCAAATCGGCCATGAATCGTGACGCGGCGGCTGATGAGGCATCACCCATACTTGCATTAACACACCATGGCCATTGACTAACCATAAAGGAACTGAATGAATTTTGGACACTTCTGTTTTACGATCTGGATAAAGGGGATGTTCTGAAAGAAGCCGTTTCAGTTCTTCCTGAGCCTTGTGAAAAAGTGCGATGCTTTCCGGCAAGAGTTGAAAATCACTCCCTCCTTCCGAAAGCCATTGTTGAACCAGCCGTACTGAATCTGGACCTGCCTCTACACTCCTTAAACCTTGCCATTCTTGTTCATTAACTAAATAGGGTAGTAAATTTTTATCTGCTAAAGGGAGTGAGCCTTGAATATCAATGGGCTTTGTTTCCAAATCATACCCATCACGAAGAAGATAGTGACCAATATCGTGACCTCCAGCATCGCGACGATGACGGTCAGGCATTTCAAAAACAGAACCCACCCAACCATCTCGATAAAGCCAACCGCGAGTCGTATCGGTTTGCTCTAATGTAGAATAGGGAATTTCAACAAAAACAGGACGTGCTCCCGGCAAAATAGCCCCCCTAAAAACTTTAGGAGTTTCTCCAGCAGCTACATCCATTTGCACAAAAACTAGATTATTTTCACCTTCTCGATAGTAGCCTTGAAACACGCCAGAAAAAGTGGTGTTACTTCCTTCACCCAAAGTAATCTCGGTTCTTCCATCCTCAAAAGATAAAGCCTCTTTTTCAGTGATTCCCGACAACGAAATCCAATGATCCGTTTGTTCATCCGAAAAAATCTTAATGACAGACAAACCGAGAGCATCTGTTTGCCAATCAGGATTATGAGCATAACGCAAACTTCGCTGTGCAACACCCACAAGCTGCGCCGCTTGAGCGTGGAGGTAAGTTCTAAAATCAGAAATTATTTCTCGTTGGCGTTGGATTAATTGACCTTGTGTTAAAGCCGTTACCGGATACATGACAAAAAAGCCCGCCAAGCCAGGCAATGGCAAAGAGTAAAAACGTGTACTTCCCGGAGGCATGGGAAGCCATTGTTGCGTCAACGGCCCCATTTGATAATAAGGAGTTTGTAACTCTTGGCCATTCCACCGATCCGTACGGTCGAGACGAGTTTATTGATTTTCGGTACCCGCAGGACGCCAACGCAAAGGAGCTTCCGGATCCGGATTATAGGTAAACTCTCCTTCAAAGAGTAATGAGGAACGACTCCCTACCAATTGAATACGAATCGTTCTTGCTTCAGAAGAAAGCACGTCACCCGCTTGAAGAGGAGCATGAGCTTGAGCTGCAACAGCCATCATGCGCTCCATGGATTCTAATGTTGGATAAAGAATTTCTTGTGAAGAAAGGCTATGTAACAAGGAGTAAAGTTCCGATCCACTTACAAAAGAGGCCCGTTCAATCTCTACGGGCAGCATGAAAGGACGCCCTGGTTTTTCAAGAGGAGACTGAGGAATGTTAAGCCTTCTACTTTCAGTCAGTGCTTTAAAGTCATGCGGCACAATCGGCACAATAAGTTTTTTAACGATCATGGCCCCATTTTGCCAACAAAGACGATAATCCGTTTTTTTATCTCCATCATGGATGGATATGCGAAGACTCTCCCCTTCCTTCAAACCATTTCTTGGTAAGACATAGGACGACAATCTCCCCTGCCCTTTCCAAGCAATGGCTTTAAACAAATATCCACCTGGAATAGGAACACCCATCCACGTCAACTCTTCAAAAGAGCCAGATTGCAAATGGCTAACTGCAGAAAAAGCACCTTCCGAAAAATGAAGCTCGACAGGACTTTCTATTATTCCAAAACCATCGATATGCGTACTCACATTACAAGAATGAGACCAACTGTCTGTGCCTGGCGAAATAGAAAAAGGTTGGCTGATCAGATGTGTCACCTGATCTCCAGCAATATAGTCGACACTCGAAATAACAACTCGTTCTTCTTTCTTTTGCCAAACAAGACGCATCTCTCCTTTTTCAATGGCAAGAGGAAGAGAAGAAGTATTGACTAAATTAGTCGATACTTCCGATGCGTTCGCCTGTAGAGAAAATTGAGCCGAATAGATGCGCTTTTCCAAATAAGTTTTTGGGCGTCCTTGCCACTCCAATTCCAAAGGAGTGTTCCAACTTAAAGTTCCAGAAGGATATGTAAGAAGCCCACTTTCTCCTGCATCATTAAACCAGCGTGCCGACTGAATGACAAACTGCTCTCCCTCTTCCACCTTTAATGTCACCTCTACTCGATCCCCATCGGACAAAATATAAGTACGAGTCTCGATATAATATCCGGAAAGATGATACCGATACGCTCCTCGTAGCCCCTTGGCAGAAGAGGCTGATGTCACATCTGGCAACTCGTCTTGAGGCCCCATCGTGTCTATAGCCTCTTTGTCGTAAACACGAGAAACCTTAAAAGAATACGCACGGGAAATTTTTAAGCTGGGATCTTCCGATGTTGAAGACACACTGTTTTTCAAGTGAATCAAATATTCGCTTCTAGGTTTAACTCCATTAAACCATTCCCATCGTTCTGTATGCGAGGTCTTATTCCAATCCAAATCTAAATAGGCTTCTGCGTCAACTCCCCTTGATTTTAAATTAACATTAACTGAGGAACCATCGGGGAAAACATGTTGCAGAGTTTTTAAGATATAAGGGTCGGCTTTCAAATCGGCAGCCTCTTCACTGATAGGAACCACGGGCTGCGAGCGAGTCGCACGATCTTTTAATATGGCGTTGGTTTCTGCAGCAGCTTCAATAAAGTCGATAAACACATCATCAACAGTCTCTTGATTTCGGGCAACGGTCAGATGCCAAGAACCACGAGAAAAAGAAATAGTGGCATTATAAATTTTAAGAGCGGCAATAGCGGGTGGATCAAGGGCACGCAATTGTGCTAAATGACGCAAGTAGTCTCCCTGTCCTTTCATCTCTGGAGAGCGATCTATTCTTGCCGCAACACAATCCAACAAAAGATGTAAAGCATCGTCACTACCACAACTCAATGTGAGAGAATCAACAAACCCAAAGGTTGGCAAAGACCCCGCTATAGAAAAATGGTCTCCTATTTTTAAATCCAGTTTATCAGAATCCAAGGCAACCGAACCAACAACATCTTGACCTTCCTTAAGCTCAAAACCTCTCCCTCTGCTTAATTGCTTACCTAAGTAATAAGTGTACGGTTTGCCTTTATAAAAAATGACCAAAGACTGACCCGGCTTCATGTCTGCGGGTAAAGTAATTTTGTAGTCGGGATCTTCCAAACTATAAGCTTCAGAAGATTTGACTACTTCTCGCTTATGGCGAGCCTCAATGTGAATCAGAGCATTGTCTTTTTTATCAATAGGTAATGCCTCCAAAGCTTCTGCAACCGGATCAGCTTGTTGCAAATCAGCAAATTTCATTTTCTTGTCCGCCACTTCTGATGATGTGAGTAGTGCTGAATCTAGCCTAGAGATGGGAGCCCCCTCCATCTGAGATGAAGATTGATCTTGAGAGGCCAAGAGGCTTGGCCGACGTAATTGGTGACGTTTTTCTGGGGAAAGATTATTTATTATAAAAAGTTCATCTCCTTCAAAAAAACAGCGGGACTGCTCATAATTAAAACCTGTGGCAGACAATACAACGAAGAATATATCAAAAGCATGTCCGGTTTGACCCAACATGAAATCGCATCGAATAGGATAATAATTACGTTCTGGCTGTTTAACTGGGTTGGAATAAAAATCATATTTTGCCGAACTAAAGCGCACTACACCCCCCTCACTTTGAACATTTTTAATATGCTTGATAACAGCATCGAGCTCTTCTCCTTTTTTATGCATCCCCATCACAAGCTCGCCTGTATGGTTTAGGGTAAAAAATCCGGGGCCAACATCAGGATCGGATTCAACCAAAAGAAATTTTTTGCCATTAATAAAAAATACTCCAGCACCATCAGGCGGCAATTCTTTAAACTCCTCAACCGTTTTAGGAATAGCTAACGAAGCCGATGATGGGGAAACCGAGTCTGGGATAGATACTGGTTGAGTAGGCTTAACCAAACCTAAAGTAATAGGATCGGCCTCTGCAGGAAAACTAACAGTGGCTCCAGCAAATAAATCCTGACCTGGATAGGTAAGAGCTAAATTAATTTCTAAGCCCGATAAAGGAGTCAACGCATGTGAAGGTGAATAGAGATGAGCTGGAGGAACCATCTGAGCAAAACTCTTTCCTTCCTTCATAAAAAATAAAATCGGCACAAAATCATCCGTTGAACCAGCGCGTATTTTTATGGAATCTTCTAAACTATAAAAAGAAAGTATAGACTCATTATTCGAATAAAATGCTACAAAAGCCCCAACATTATAGTAAGTGCCTTCTGGGGTCTCGCGTAAACGAACAAAAGGATAAGGTCCAGAAAGTTTTAAGGCCTCACCGCCTTGTGCACCAAGCTTCAAAACATAAGACCCGGTTACATCTAAATCCATTTCCGCCTCGGTAGCCGCTTCAATAAAATCAATAAACACTTCATCCGGTGTGTCTTCTTGCCGCGCTACGGTCAAATTCCAAGAACCATGGGTAAAAGAAATATCTGCCTTATAAGAACCAAGAGCTAATACCACAGCCCGACCGGCATAACTCAGCCCGGCCAGACGACGTAAGCTTTCAGCGTCTTCACCTTCCATTCTTCGTGATAATCGATACAACAAAGCACTTAACTCTACTTCCGTTTTTCCACTGAGCGTTATAGATTGAATAGGGGTATATAAAGGCAATGCGCCCTGTAAGGAAAATGAGTCTCCAATTTTTAAAGAAACCTGATTACGCACCAAAGAAAAAACACCAACCTCTTCCTCCCCTTCTAATAAAACATAGTCACTACTTCCTTCTTTTGGTGTACCTAAAATATAAGAATATGGGTTCCCTTGATACACCACCTTCACCTCAGCTCCTTCAGCAAGAAGGGCAGGCAATTGAAACTGATAATCAGGATTGCTCGTGGAATAAAGAGCCTCTGCAGGATAAGAAACAGGTGAATCTTGAGTAACGGCTATTTTAACTTTTTTCTCTATTCTTTGCTGGGTCTTATAGGCCTTATCTAAAGGAGACTCAAACACAACCTGCCTACCTACTTGAAGATGTTGAGATGCAGAAACAGGAGCCAAAAGCCATTCCGGCCTGAGATGCAATGGGGGGGTATCAATTAAACTAAAATCAAAAATCCTTTTTTCCCCTCCCACTTCATTTTCAAAACGGATATGTGTCCCCTTTACAGTTATATTTTTTGATTTTTTAATCACTTCAGGAGCAATAAAAGACCATTCCATTTTGGGTATGCCCAACATACATTCAGACAAAGGCTTACCGGCTGCGGGACTCAGTGTAACTTGATGTTTCCCTGCTTTAATGGCATCAAGAACTTCCTGAATAAATAAATCATTATTAAAAGCACGAATAATCAGCCCTGTTGTAATCTCTGGATGGTCGGCTGCCTTGGGTCTGGGGGCTTTAACAACCAAAGCAATAGAGTGAGGATCTGTATCACATTGAAATACCAAAACACGTACTGGCCTGGGCATCCGAAGAGAATCATCAAAATACAAGTCTAAAACCCCAGGCTCATTACCTTTTAATGCATTAAATGCGGCAACCGTCACTTCTTTAAGAGGTTGAGAAACTTCTGACTTTAAACTAGTGCCACCTGCATTAGAAACTTGAGGTAAAATATAACGACCCATCGGACCAGACTCACCTTGCCGTATAAGACAATGATCATGCATCGAAAGAACAACCCTTCCTGGGAGCACTGTATATCGAGAAGCTAAAGGGTAAGCAGACACGCGCACAACAGAGGAAGAGGCTCCATAAAAACTGAGAGAATAATACATCCCACTTCTCTCCAGAGTCATATCCACACTCTGCAGGGCACTTGGATCAGAGCCAAAATATTTTTTAGGATTTTTTAATCCCTCAATAAAACGAGCCTTGTCTTTTACAGAATCATCTATCGGGACAAAATATAATTGATTATTGATAAGTACCATCAACCCAAAATCTTGATTCGGTTGTAAGTTGAAACAAATAAAATTTAAATTTCCATAACAAAAACTCCCTGGCTTACGAGATGAAACATAGTCTGTAAATTCCAGTGGTGTTTGAGGAAGACGAGACGCAGAAGAAGTGGTTAGATCAAAAAAATGAGAGGAAGGAACCCCTAATTGAGGCTGACCTTTAGCAGATTCTAAATTCAAAAAACCATCTCTAAACGTATTGCGTATCGGGGCCAAACCCATGGCATTAAAGTCTTCATTCCATTTCATTGGAGAAAACTTTACAACATAATCCATAGGAGGAACTTTTTTACCTGTTTCTGTCCAAACGATGTGTTGGAATTGTTCTTTTGTTTGAATAGTGACACCCGAAAGTACGGAGCCCCACCCTGCTTTGCAAGCACTACAAATTTTTTCATACAAAAAAATATCACTTTCCTGAGACGTATTATAAAAATCATAAACAAGTTGATCACCACGTACTGTCAAAAGAGCAAAGTCACAATCTCCTCGAACCAATTGTGCAGAATGCGGCACCAACAAAATAAAAGGCTCTTTTCCAATATAAAACACCCCAGGTTTTTTATGATGAACGTAATCTAAAAACTCATCCCGGGTTTGAGGGGGTTTTAGCGAAGAACCAGAATCACGTGATGCGGCCAACCTACTGGACTGACTAATCAGAGACTGACCTAAAAAAAATGGATCACTCAAAGGAGCCTGAGGCGATAAGCCCAAATAAGCAACAACATCATCCGATGGGCGAATACGTAAAACCCCTCCTTTCATATCAGGAAAAGCACTACTCTCCTCCCCTGCAGCTCTAGCCTCTGAAAATAAAGGATTAGGGACGACACGTATTTCTCCAGCCACTCTTTCTCCCAAATGAGAAGCCCGGATTAAACCAGGATTTTCTTGAGCCGGGTTCTCGAAATCAAAAGTAGGACGATATTCTCCATGAGAATAATCCCAAAAAGCGACAACCGGATAAGGAGGGGAACTTGCTTGAAGACGTTGAAAAAAATCGTATCTACGATCTGCACCCACAGGCTCAATCAATAAAAAAGGCTGATGATTTTCTAATAAAAAAGGTCCGGCTTGATAAACAGAGGGCCCATCTTTACTTTTTTGAGGCTGCCTCAGCAGAGGATAGTTATATTCATAAGGCACACCGGTCACATAAGTAAATCCAGGCGTAAGTGGAAAACGGGCCACCGCTCCCTCAAAGGGGTCTTGACCGGGATAAGTCGGTTTAAGCTCAACAACAAAGGCTTGCAGCTGATTTTTTACAAGCTTTTTAGGGCCATCAAAGTCTTCATCAAAAATAAATTGTCTTCCATGTTCTGGTTTTTTTAAAGAAAAAACAGGTTGAGCTTGATAAGTAACATCACGTCTTATTTGGATGGAATCGCTTAAGGAGTAAAAAGAAAGCCTTTGATTGGTTGGGGAGTACAAAGCCACCAAATCACCAACATTATAATAAGTCCCTTCCTGAATGGTGGCTAAACGAACAAAAGAATACGTCCGCAGGGCCGGTGCTTTTTCTTCAAAGGCAGGAACAGAGCTAGAAGGATCAGGTCGTGCCGTAGGAGACGAAGAGCGAAAATCCCTCACCGCAACGAGAGCCTGATAACGTCTGACAATGTCCCCCAAAGAAGCGGCAAAATCCGGATCAAGAGGGGTTTCTGTATTCAAAGCAGACTGAAGCTGAGCCTGCGAGGCTCCCATATTACCCTCTGCATACAACTGAGGGTCATTACGTTGTATTTGCTGCAACTGTACAAGTAGAGCAAGATAAGCATTCTGCAAATCTGGTGTTAGCATAATAAAAAAGAGTGGTTAAAATAAGACTTCCCTTTATCGCCTATTCTAAAAAAGAGTTGCGTCTTCTTTTATGCACTCAACCGTCCGAAAATCAAACCCCAGCGCTAGCCTCTGGGCTGTGATCTTTAAACCTACACTTCCATCATTTTATTAAGCTACTGTTTTTAATCAGATTATTTAACTTTTCTAGTAATTTAATAAGTTGGCACAGTCTTTGAGATAGCCACTGTTCATGAACTCTTCCCTCTCACATCAAGACATCAGCAAAGAGACTTTGGACCTACTTGAAAAAGAACAGCAGGAGTTCAACAACCATTGGGTTTGGAAAGAACTCAATTGCACGCCGGATGATTTTTTCAAGGCGCTCAACCGGCATGTTCAAACCCTCAACGTGCCTCCCCAAGAATGGAAGCAAGCGTATGATCACGCTAAGGAATCGTCGCGTGTTCGTTCGGCGGAACGCAGGGCATCCTACAAACCTGCCAGTCTTAGAATTATCGGCGCATTACGGGTTTAATTTTAATAAGGAGAAACCATGTACACCACTTATGTTGAAAACACTTCCGTCGGCAAAGTAAGGCTATCCGATACCCCTGGCGGAATAAAAGAAACCGATTTGGAACAAACCGTCGGCATATCACTGATTGCGGATTTTAACGCGCAATTAAGTCAACTGTCGTCATCGATGCAGGAGCAGTTAGAAACTAAAAATTCATTACGTAGCGACATCGGCACCCTGCAAGCCTATAGCAGCCGGACTACGGTCAAAAATAGCAATGGAGATGACGCCGTTATTGTCACGGCATCCGAAAAAGATGCGTTAATCAACGCCGGCTACACGGGGCTTTCTTTCGAAGAAAAAACAGATGGCACTGGCTATGCTTTATCTAAAAGCAGCCTCACTTCCTGTATTTCCATCAAACAAGAAGAATTAGCCGGCATTAACAGCAATAGCGAGTTATCCATGCTGCAAATTCAATCATTAGTTGATCAAAGAAAAAACGCACTCATGCTTCTATCCAATTTACTGGCCAGTAAAAACGAAAGTTTGGCGGGAATTATCCGTAACTTAAAAAATTAAAATCGAAAGGAATGATTATGTTGGACTACATTGCCCCGGCACATATTGCGGCTTCTGATATTTCTTCTAAAGACGGCACATTAAATGGAATCGATCTTCTCACGAGCATTCAAATTTTGATGGTGCAGGATTATGATGATCAATTGCGGTCTTTAGGGGGACAAATTAAAGGCACCACTAAAGTCAAACAAGCCTATCGAAAAGACATTGAACTGTTGCAAAACTTAACTCTAAAAGCCTCTTCAGGAAAAGGCGATAAAGAAACCGTCAATCTCACCAGTACGGAATATAACACCATCCTCAACGGAAATTTGGAACATCGGGCAGACCCAAAAACAGGAGAATTATTGACCGACAGAAAAGACAACAATTTAGACACAACTGCTTTTAAGAAAAAACACGATATAACAGAAACTAAACATGGTAAAAAAGTAGTTACCGACCATACATACGATGTCAGAAAAACATC